>JAWVWZ010000123.1:0-4912 GCA_033723505.1 Hydrogenovibrio sp. | reverse complement strand
TCCTGGCGAAAGTTAAGGAAAACGTCGCTTATGATGCCGCCGACCAGCTGGTTTATATCGCACCGACTCGAGTGAACCTGACATTGACCGAAGAGCGCTGGCCGAACCTGCAGTTTGTCGCTACACGCGAGCATTGATTCGAGCAGAAACTCGACTTTCTTAAAAAGCGGCCAAGGCCGCTTTTTTTGTGTAACGTCATTTTTTTGCAATATTTTTTAAATAAAATCAATCATATTCTTGCAATTTGTCTTCTTATGTGTCATAAATAGTTGCATTAAGTCTGAATTGGTGATAAAGACTTCATCAACCATAAGCCAAACTTGCTGTGAAGTAAGGACGGAAAGCCACGGGTCTTGAGTGAAAGATAGCCGGGTTGCAAGTTTTTTTGATTTATATCCTTTATGACGCTCACAAAAGAGACGGAAGGGTGTAACTTTAGATCTTGTAACCTTCTTTTACAAACTGCCCATTGTTTTAACGCATAAACGTCACTTTTAGGAGTTGAAAACATGGCAATGAAAATTGTTAAGAGAAGAAGCAACATTTTTCGCGAAAACAAAAAAACGCCAGGTATCGTCAAGTTTTTGTTCGTTGTTACGCTTTTATCGGCAGCGACGGCTTATGCTTACAGTGAAGATGTGCTTGCTAGAATGTTTTGATGACCTTGTGCATCGCCCGAGCTGTTTTGCCTAAACCAGTATTATCGTCGCCAATCCCAAGAAGACAAAAAATCCTAATGAATCCGTTACCGTGGTCAGCATCAGTCCTGAAGCCAACGCCGGATCCACTTTTAACTTGTTGAGCAGTAACGGAATCAGTGCCCCCGAAAGAGCTGCCGCAATCAAATTAATCAACATCGCAGCCCCGAAAATGATCCCGAGAAACGCTTGCTGAAACCAGACTGCCGCCGTAATCCCCGTTAGAACCGCCCATAATATTCCATTGAAAGAGCCAACCAGCGTTTCTTTGATAATCAAAGCCCGACTGTTTTTTGAACCGAGTTTTCCGGTTGCCAGCGCGCGGATGACAATGGTGGCAGTCTGCGTGCCGGCAATGCCGCCCATGCTGGCAACAATCGGCATTAAGACCGCCAAAGCAACGACCTGTTGAATGGTCGCTTCGAAAAAACCAATGACGATGGAAGCGAAAATCGCGGTCAATAAATTGATCCCCAGCCAGAAAGAACGTCTTTTCGCGGAACGAAACGGTGGTGAGAACAAGTCTTCATCTTCGGTCAGACCGGCGCTGACCATTTGTGCGTGTTCAGCTTCTTCACGGATGATATCGACCACGTCATCGATGGTGATACGACCCAGGATCAAGTTGTGTTCGTCGACGACCGCCATCGAGATCAAATCGTTCTTTTCGAAGAAATGGGCGACGTCCTTGTCGGAAGTTGTGGCTCTGATGGCTTCTTTTCTTTGGACCAGATCGCTGACCAGCGTATCTTCATCATGGGTAATCAGGTCATTGAGCTTAATGACCCCCTCGTAGTAACCATCACGATCGCGCACAATCAAATCCAAGGTCGCATCGGGCAATGAACCGATCTTGCGTAACAGACGTAATACCACCTCAATGGTAACGTCCGAACGTACCGTGATGATATCGGTACTCATCAACCCCCCGGCGGTGTCTCCAGGGTAGCTCAAAGCCGTTTCAACGGCGTTTCGGTCTTCTTCCGGCAGATTTTCCAGCAGGTGTTGTTGATCTTCTTCCGGAAGGGATTGGAGGATGTCAGTGATGTCATCCGTTCCCAGCTCTTCGGTCAACTGAACAATCTCTTGATTGTCGAGTTGTTTCAGCAGGCTGGAACGAACTTCTTCATTGGTGTGCCCCAGCACTTCCCCCTGAATATCGGGAGAAAGATACACCCATAATGAGTGACGTTCTTTAGGTGGGGTCGCCTCAAGGATTTCGGCGATTTCTTCTGGAACCAAGCCTGTCAGGATTTGACGGGTATACTCACTGTTTTGTTCGCTTACCGCTTTTAGCAGTTGTTCTGTAATTTGCAGTTTGTCGGATGTTTGAGACATAAGCGTTACTTAAATGAGTGAGTTCTGGCGATATTCTAACAACTATTATATCGGTTATCGTAATAAAAAAGCCGGCAGATACAAAAAAGGGGCTTTTAAAGCCCCTTTTTATCTAGCGATTGAAAGTATCAAGCTTCTTCGGCCATATTTTTGATGCCACCGGATTTCTGGTGGTGATTGCCGATTTTTTCTTTGTGCTTGATGATTTGGCGATCTAGTTTATCAACCAGTCCATCAATTGAGGCATACATATCTTCCGTGGTGTGTTCTGCAAACAAATCTTTGCCGGAGGCATGAACCGTCGCTTCTGCTTTTTGTCCTGACTTTTCAACCGTCAAAATCGTGTGTGCAATGGTAACGTGATCGAAATGACGGGTTAACTTCTGCATTTTTTCAGTGACATAATCACGAAGAGCATCGGTAATTTCAATGTGATGGCCAGTAATGTTGATTTGCATGATATCGCTCCTTTGTTATCTATTGCGATGATTATAAAGCTTTCGGCAGAGCGTTTTTTTGACCTTGATCAAGTAAGGCTTTTCTTATGTCTACGAAGCGTTATTTCGATTTCAGTATAGCACAATAAAATTCGAAAACAGTAGTGTTGAGAGGGAGGAGATACGAAAAAAATCTTCAGCAGAATTACTGAAAGTTTTCCCCGAGATAAACCCGTTTGACGTCGTCATTCGATAGAATTTCGGCAGGGGTGCCTCCGGCGAGAATCGTCCCGGCATGGAGAATATAAGCATGATCGCAGACGCCAAGTGTCTCCCGGACATTATGGTCGGTAATCAGCACCCCGATATTTTTCTGTTTAAGGTGCAGAATGATGTTCTGGATGTCCTTGACCGAGATAGGATCGACCCCTGCAAACGGCTCATCCAGTAGAATGAAGTTCGGCTCCATTGCCAAGGCACGGGCGATTTCTACCCGGCGACGTTCGCCCCCGGAAAGCGCCTGTCCGAGTTGGGTGGTGATGTGACCGATCTGAAGGTCGTCGATTAGGGATTCGTATTTGATCAGTTGTTCTTGCTTGGAAAGATCCGGACGCATCTCCAGAATTGCCATGATGTTCTGTTCGACCGTCAGTTTTCTGAAAACGGACGCTTCCTGCGGCAGATAACCGATTCCGAGTTTGGCTCTCTGATCGATCGACAGCATGCTGATTTCGCGGTCGTCCAGATAGATCTCGCCGCCATCGTTTTCCACCAGCCCCGTCATCATGTAAAAGGTGGTGGTTTTTCCGGCACCATTCGGCCCAAGCAAGCCAACGACCTGGCCACTGAAGACGTCCAGGTCCACGGAGGTAACCACGACTCTGCGTTTATAGCTTTTTGCCAATCCTCTTGCGTAGAAGTGTGCCATCAGGGACTGTCCTTCTCCTGTTCATTGTCCGGAGTGAAAATCATTTTGATACGCTTCTGTTCCTTTTTGTTGCCTTTGGCGAAAAGGGTTTTCTCTTTGACGTTATAAAGGATTTCCGGTCCGCTGATGCTGTTTTTGCCTTCCTGAACCACTTGGGCATTGCCTTCTAGCAGTACTGTGCGCTTGCTGGCGGTATAGGTAATCTTGTCCGCTTTGCCGTTGACCCAGTTTTTCTCGTCAGGGATATAGCGTCTGAAGGTCGCAGGAGTACCAACAACAATGGCCGTCGAAACTTTTCGATTAGGGTGGTGGAGAGTGACCTTATCGCCGGTAATGGTGGTTGTTCCCTGGGTAATGATGACATTTCCCGTATAGATACTGATGCCTTCCTTGTCTTTCGCCGAGAGGGTGTCGGCAGTGACCTCAATCGGGAGCTTTTCTTCATCGTTTTGCGTTTGAGTCTGTGCAGATGCCGCAAACGGTGTGGCGGCAAATGCAAAAGCCAGCAAAAGCACAGTTGTTTTGTCGATCATGCGATTAACGAGGTTGGTAGTGGGTTTTAACATTGGATTTAAAGTCGTAAGTATCTTTTTTAAGGTCAGCGGTGAAGCCGATACCTGAAATTTGCATGTCCGGGCCGGTCAGCTCAGTAAATACGTCACTTTTAAGCAGTTCCGTCTGACTATTATATGTAATTTGTTCAGTTTTGAGTGTCTTATTTTCTTTGGTTTTAGGGGAGTAGGAATCGATTCTGACATGTCCTTTCAAGTGGACGATGGCATCTTCTTGGCTATCTCCCTCAAGGCTTTTGACAAATACAAGACTATCCGGTTTTTGTTGAATGATATAGGGTTGGGTGAAATGGCTTTGCTTGGTTTCGTTCTGATAAAAAACCGCCTTTGCCTGAAGGTATACCTGTTTTTGCTGCGGTGTGCGCTTGTCAAGTTGCCAGCTGGTAGAGTCGAACACCTGCCAGCTGTAGCTGAGTTTTTTTGAGTCGCTCGCAGGGGCGGATTCGGACTTGAAGCTTTGGTTGTTGTTGATGGCCAGTGCGACCAGGGTGGCGATAAAGACTAAAACAAGCGGCAGTCGTTTTTTCATAGTATTTTAGCCTTTAAGTGGGTTGATCGGTTGGGCTAAAGCGTTTCTCGTAAATAGAAATCGATCTGCTTTTGCCATAACCCCTGGGATTTCAATAAAAGTTCGCACATCTCTCTGACACAGCCTCGGCCGCCGGTGAATCGGGAAACATAATCCACTCTCGGGGTGACTTCCGGGTCTGCATCCTGTGGGCAGGCAGATAAGCCGACACGTGTCAGAATGGGTAAATCAAGAATATCATCGCCCATGTAGGCGATTTCTTCAAATGATAAATTTTCCTGTTCCACCAGTTTTAGGAAGGTCGGTAACTTATCCGGCACGCCTTGGTACAAATGGGAGACCTTGAGGTCTTTCATGCGTTTGTCAATCAGCGGAGATTTTCGGCCGGTAATGATGCCGATTTCAATGCC
>JAWVWZ010000122.1:0-4945 GCA_033723505.1 Hydrogenovibrio sp. | reverse complement strand
TGAGGTGGATATCAATCCGGCCGACTTGAGAATCGATGTGTACCGAGCCAGCGGGGCGGGTGGGCAGCACGTCAACCGAACCGAGTCCGCTGTGCGGATTACGCATATCCCGACCAATACGGTGACTCAATGCCAAAACGGCCGTTCACAGCACCAGAACAAGGCTGAAGCGATGAAGCAATTGCGAGCCAAGCTTTACGAGTTGGAAATGATGAGCCGAAATGCCGAAAAGCAAGAATTGGAAGAAAGTAAATCCGATATCGGCTGGGGTAGTCAGATTCGTTCTTATGTTTTGGACTCCGGGCGAATCAAAGATTTGCGTACCAATATCGAAACGGGGAATACCGGCGCGGTCTTGGATGGCGAGCTTGACCAATTTATTATTCCGAATTTGAAGGCGGGGGTTTGATCTGACCCTTTTGCCCAGTCTGGTAGTGTTTACCGGGCGCCACTTTGATTGAAATACATTATAGCCGGAAGCGGGATGGCAATGCGTCAAACCGGATCCGACCTGATAAACTTGATAGGAACTGAAATGTCAAAATCTGAAAACCAAACGCCAGAAGTCGATGAAAACAAAATCATTGCCGAGCGTCGTGCCAAATTGGCGGCTTTGAGAGCCGAAGGCCATTCATATCCGAACACTTTCCGTCGTCAGGATGTTTCTGCGGATTTGCATGCAGAATATGACGGGATTTCCAAGGAAGATCTGGCCGAGATGGAGCCGGTTCGAGTTCGTGTTGCCGGTCGAATGATGCTGCGCCGCATTATGGGGAAAGCCAGTTTTGCGACTTTGCAGGACACTGAAGGGCGTATTCAGATTTATGTCACTCGTGACGAATTGCCGGAAGGGTTTTATAACAGCCAGTTCAAAAAATGGGACTTGGGCGATATCGTCGGTGCCGAAGGCTATCTGTTCAAAACCAATACCGGTGAGTTGTCGGTGCATGTCGAGCATATCGAGTTGATTACCAAGTCGATTCGTCCGTTGCCGGATAAGTTCCATGGCTTGCAGGACCAGGAAATCAAATATCGTCAGCGTTATGTTGACCTGATCGTCAATGATGAAAGTCGCCAGACATTCGTTTTGCGTTCGAAAATCGTTCAGCATGTGCGTGAATTCTTAATCAAGAAAGGCTTTATGGAAGTAGAAACGCCGATGATGCATGTCATTCCGGGGGGAGCGACGGCCAAGCCATTCCATACCCATCATAACGCCTTGGATATGCCATTGTATTTGCGAATTGCACCGGAACTTTATTTGAAGCGTCTGGTTGTCGGGGGGTTCGAGAAGGTTTTTGAAATCAATCGCAGTTTCCGTAATGAAGGTTTGTCGACGCGCCATAATCCGGAATTCACTATGGTTGAATTCTATGCAGCCTATACCGATTATCATCAGTTGATGGATTACACTGAAGAGTTATTGAAGGAATTGGCGGAATTGGCCGTCGGCTCTACCAAGGTTCCTTATCAAGGGCAGGAATTCGATTTCGGTAAGCCGTTTGCGCGTATGACCATGAAAGAGTCCATTATGAAGTTCTACCCGGATGTGGCGCCGGAGCAGTTGGCCACATTGGAAGCGGCCCGTGAATTGGCGAAAAAGATGAATGTGCACGTTGAAGAGACTTATGGGCTAGGAAAAGTCATTACCGAAATCTTTGAAGAACATGTCGAAGAGAAGTTGATGGATCCGACGTTTATCACCGAATATCCGGCGGAAGTGTCGCCATTGGCAAGAAGAAATGATGCCGATCCGTTCATTACCGATCGTTTCGAGTTGTTTATCGGCGGACGTGAACTGGCAAACGGTTTCAATGAGTTGAATGATGCCGAAGACCAGGCTGAGCGTTTCAGAGCGCAGGTCGAAGCGAAAGATGCCGGTGATGACGAAGCCATGCATTACGATGAAGACTATATCGCCGCGTTGGAGCATGGTATGCCGCCAACGGCCGGCGAAGGGATTGGTATCGACCGTTTGGTGATGTTGTTTACTGATTCGGCGTCGATTCGTGACGTTCTGTTGTTTCCGCATATGCGTCGGGCAGATTAACGTCAACACCGCCGGTCATCGGACATAAAAAAAGCCCCTAAATCGGGGCTTTTTTATTGGGCAGAGAAAACTCCGATGAATGTCGGAATCTGCCAGGCGGGGGTCAGTCGTCCGCCAGGTCATAAGGCATGGGCTCGATGGTGGCGATTGCCCCGGATTCGGTCTGCAAATCTCCCTGAACGTTTTCCAGCGGCTTGATGGAAGTGACCGCCAAAGCGACCGTCCCTTCGTAGATGTCCTGACCGGCAGAAACGATGGTGAACTTATAGTTGCGATCGGCACTATCCTTGAATGCAATTTCTTCTCCGGCATTCAAGGACAGCGCTTCACTGATATGCAGACGAAGCATGCGTTTGGTCGCTTTGCCTCGATAGTGCATGCGAGCAATGATTTCCTGCCCCGGAAAACAGCCTTTTTTGAAGTTGATGGCGTCGAGTTTGTCCAGATTCAGAAACTGGGCGACAAACTGATCGGAGGTCGCCTGCTTGACTTCCGGTTGACCGGAGACGATGTTCAACAGATTCCAATCTTTTTGCCCAATCGCTTCACAGTTACTGCAGAAAGCTTCCCAGGCGGCTTTCATCTGTTCAATAGGACCGAACAGGCTATAGCGGTGATAAGGACCAGGGACCTTGATGGCGATAATGTCGGTGGCGCCTTCCTGAGTCAGGTGTTCGACTTGATAAATCTCTTTCACTTTGGTGGATAGGGCGCGTTGCAAATCCAGGTCGGCGAATTCGCCGGCATAACCGATATGAACCCACTCGTCAGAAAGGTCAGTTAAATCGACTTTAGCGCGCAATTTGAACATGGTCAGGCGTTTCAGAATGGCTTCTCTTAAAGAACCGTCAAAACTGAGATAAAAAGCCTCTCCTTGTTTAAATACGGTCATCAAGGCAAGAACTTTCCCCTGAGGTTCGCAATAAGCCGATAATTGCGCCTGGGTATCGGAGACCTCTTTCAGGTCATTGGACAGTTGTCCTTGCAGAAAATCGAAAGCTTCTTCGCCAGAAACCTGAATCAGTGCGTTCTGAGACAGGTCTGCCAAAACCGGGCCATGTTTGACCAGAAAGTGCTCGACTTCTGGATGGCCAAAAGATTCGATTTCATTTTGATCGTTGAAAACTGCGCCTTGTTCTTTCAAAAAACTTTGCCATTCTGTATTCATATTTATCGTTACCTCGAATTTTTGACGCTATTATACTATTGATAAGTGAAAACTTAATCTGTAATATCTTTTTAAACGCACGTGAAGTATTTAGATTGCTAAGGTTGGAGAGAAGTAGAGTGCCTGAATCCAAAAAAGATTTTTTAACATTTATTCTGGGAAAAGAAGAGTATGCGGTTGAAATCAATCGTGTACAGGAAATTAGAGGTTGGCAAGAACCGAGCGCCTTGCCGAATGTACCGTCTTTCGTGAAAGGCGTCATCGATTTGCGCGGAGTGGTGGTGCCGATTCTGGATCTGCGCGATCGCTTTAACTTAAACGTCACCTATAATGCCACGACGGTCGTGATTGTCGTTAATGTTTCCACTAAGAACGGTGAGCGGGTAGTCGGTTTTGTGGTAGATGCGGTTTCTGATGTCCACCAGTTCGATTTGGATTCAGTGCAGCCTGCACCGGATGTGGCGGCCATCGATAATCAGTTTATGATGGGCTTGGCGACGGTCTATGGTGAGCAATCGAAGATGGATGCGAAAAAGTCGGATGAAGACAAGGAATCGCCTGGCAAAGGGCGAATGGTGATCTTGGTCGATATCGATGCCTTGGCGACGGAAGGCATGTTGCAGCAGATCAAAGAGAGTGAAACGAGCTTGTCGGTTTAAACACCTCAGGTTTGTATCAGATAATTGAAAAAGCCTCTTTTTTAGAGGCTTTTTTTATTTCCGCTTCTTTTTGGTCGGCTTCAGTCGGGTTGATTTTGCCTTGAGATTGGTTTGCGGATAATCCAAGTTGTAATTGAGTCCCCGGCTTTCTTTACGTTTTAACGCACTTTTGACCATCAGTTCCGCCACCTCTGTCAGGTTTCTCAGTTCTAGCAGGTCGCTGGTCAAGGTATGGGCATAGAAGTATTCACGGACTTCCTGTTTGAGAATTTTGATCCGTTTTAACGCTCGGTTCAGGCGTTTGTTGGTGCGAACAATGCCGACATAATCCCACATCAGGCGGCGTAATTCGTCCCAGTCATGACTGATCAGAACTTTTTCTTTGGCCTGGGTTACAAAACGGGTGTCCCAAGCTTTGACCGCTGCAAACGCGGTTTTATCGATTCGGCTGAAGTTGGCATGAATCGATTGATAAGCCGTTTCGGCGAAGACCAGGCCTTCCGCCAGAGAGTTGCTGGCGAGGCGGTTGGCACCATGTAACCCGGTGTAAGCGGTTTCGCCGATCGCGAATAGGCGGTTCAAGTCGGTTTTTCCTTCCAGATTGGTGGAGATGCCGCCACAGGTATAATGAGCTGCCGGCACCACCGGAATCGGTTCTTTGGTGATATCGATGCCGTCTTTCAAACAGCGACTGTAGATGGTCGGAAAGTGATGGGTGATAAAAGACGCTTCTTGATGAGAGATATCCAGATAAACGCAGTCAATCCCGTGTTTTTTCATTTCATAGTCGATGGCTCTGGCGACGATATCGCGAGGGGCAAGGTCGCCGCGCTCGTCATATTCTTTCATGAAAGCGTGCCCATTGGGCAGTTTGAGAATGCCGCCTTCACCTCTGACCGCTTCGGAAATAAGAAATGAGCGATCTTTAGGGTGGTAGAGGCAGGTCGGGTGGAACTGGTTGAATTCCATATTGGTGACTGAGCATCCAGCTCGCCAGGCCATGGCAATGCCATCTCCGGTCGAGGTGTCCGGATTGCTGGTGTAAAGATAGGTCTTGCTGGCGCCGCC
>JAWVWZ010000121.1:0-4964 GCA_033723505.1 Hydrogenovibrio sp. | reverse complement strand
CCGCCGAACGGTAATCTCGGATCGGAGAACGTAATATTATTGATATAGGTCGCACCGGACTCCATGCCTCGAGCCATGGTTTCCGCCGTGGCGATATCGTTGCTCCAGATGGAACCGCCCAGGCCGAAATCGGTGGCATTGGCCAAGCCCAAAGCATGCGCCGGTTCGGAAGCTTTCAAGACAATCGCCACCGGCCCGAAAAATTCCTCGCTGTATGCCGGCATATTGCTGGAAACATTGGTCAGAATCGTCGGCGCATAATAACACCCGGGTCGATCCAACTGATAACCGCCGGTGACGATCTCCGCTCCCAGCTCGACAGAGGCCATCACCTGCGCATGCAATTCGTCCAGCAAGTCCTGTCTGGCCATCGGCGCCAGCGTGGTTGAGCTGTCCATCGGGTCACCGGCGACGAAAGTGGATTCGACGGCAGCTTTAAACTTAGCAATAAAGTCATCGGCAATCATCGAATCAACGATAAAGCGTTTTGAGGAAATACAGCTTTGGCCGACATTGGTGAAGCGCCCTTGAATCGCTCCGGCAACGGCAGTTTTGATATCGGCGTTGTCGAGCACGATAAAGGCATCGGAACCACCGAGTTCCAGAACGGTTTTTTTCAACTCTTCTCCGGCGATACTCGCCACTTTACGCCCTGCCGGTTCGCTTCCAGTCAAACTGACCGCTTTGACCGCCGGGTGACGGATCACCGACTCGACCTTATCCGCACCGATCATCAAGGTGGAAAAAATGCCGTCGGGATAGCCGGCTTTACGGAAAACCTCTTCAATCGCCAACGCACACTGGGGAACATTCGACGCGTGTTTCAACAGCGCGATATTGCCCGCCGTCACCGTCGGCACCGCAAACCGGAACACCTGCCAGAAAGGATAGTTCCAAGGCATGACGCCCAACACCACACCCAGCGGCAAATAAGCGACATAGCTTCTGGAAGCGCTCGACGCCACTTCCTGGTCCGCCAATTGGATAGGGGCCTGTTCCGCATAGTAATCACATAAGATCGCACACTTTTCCACTTCGGCCAAAGCTTCGGAATAGAGTTTGCCCATTTCCAGTGTAATCAATTCCGCCAGAACTTCCTGATCGTCTCTCAAAACGTCCGCCATTCTTTTCAGCAACAGACATCTTTCTTCCAGGGTGGTGAGTTTCGCCCAATCGGCAAAGCCATAGCCCGCCTGAGTCACGACTTCGTCTAACGTCTGCTGATCCCAGGTATCGAATTCGGCCACCAACTCCCCTGTTGCTGGATTAATGGTTTTCATGGACATAACGTACTCCCCTTTCAAAAACGGTCTAATGGGTTCAAATAAATAAGCCGGGCTTTACCCGGCTTATTTTAAACGAAACGGCTGTGAAAAAGCCGATTAATCCATCACAAAAAGATGCCTGATCAGTGCTTGATCGCGGCTTGCGCCCAGGCTGTCGAGGTCATATAGATATTACCGATGTCGGTGATGCCAATATCGCCGTACTGGATATCTTCATGATTGCAGCTTGTGGATTCCAGATTTTGCAGACAGATTAAGGCTTTTCCCATGTCGCCTTTCTTATCGATTAACGCCTGCTTAACCGATTCGGAAAGCGGCATCTCCTCGACCACCGTTTCGATCGGCGTGCGGAAAAAAGCGCCCAAAGCGGAAAACAGTCCGACCAGGAAATAGGTATCCTTTTCCGAATGATGACCGGCTTTTTCCGCCAGCATTTCGCAGAAACGGGCGCGAATCAAAGAACTGACCAGCAGTTCTTGCGGGGCATCCCCCATATCGGCCAATAACAACATATTGACCCAAAACTTCAAACGCTTGAGCCCCATATATTTGAGCGCATCTGAAATCGACTCGACCCGCACCGGAATCATTGTCATCGGATTATTGACGGCCACCAGCAGCTTGTGACTCAAAGCCACGTCCTGACTCAACACCTCCGACAACTGGCTGTAATCGGTTTTTGGGTCATTGATTTTTGCCATGATCTGCAACAGGGTCAACTTGTTGCCGGTGAGTTTCTCGCCATTGATAATGACCGGATTGGTGAAAAAATGGCCCTGAAAATAATCAAACCCCAGTTTTTTCAGATAATGAAACATCTCTTCGGTTTCAACGGATTCGGCAATGACCTTGATGCCTTGGTCATGAAGATTCTTAATCATGGCCTTGAGCTTCATCTCCGAATGGGCTTCATTATTGATCTTGACGAAATCACTGATGGTCGCCAGCTTGATGCTGGCATCATCCTCGATATAGTCGCTCAAGGCAATCGCCGAACCCGCGAGCTTCAACTCCTTCAGGGTTTTGAGAATCTCGACATCCTTGGAAACGTCATTGGGGATTTCCAGTACCAGGTGCTCAGAGTTTTCCAAAACCGGCAAGTGTTCGGAAGAAATCAGGGATTTGGGTAAAGACATCATCGCGGCATGCGGGCCGATAATGGATTGAAAGCCGATTTCGGATTCGGTCTTTTTCAATAAAGCCTCGGAGGCTTCAACGGTGGCTTGGTTGGGATTCATTCCCTGATGAAATTGTAATTCATAAGCAAAAACTTCCATGTTTCTGTCTAGGATAGGTTGTCGGCCGATAAAAACTTCAGACATATGCAATTCCTGCTTTTTAGTGCTCGCTCTTATTTTTATTATTGGTATTTTTTCTGTAAAAAGATTACTCCGCTCAATGTTGGAAAGCAAGTAAAAATACCCAATAAAAGCAAGGTTTAACCTGAAGCGCCGCCGACATTTATGGCTATCCGGTTGATCCTAAAGGCAGTTCTGTTTTTTATCGCCGCGCTCAGCGATCGAATTTTAAACGTTGTCCCGGCGTGAAATCGGCAAAACGCCCTTGATGATATTTCAATTCACCATTGACGATGGTACTCATGACCGAAGACTTGAAAGTATGGCCTTCCCAGGGGGACCAACCACACTTGTACAACACCTTATCCTTATCATCGGTATGCGGCTTGTTCAGGTCAACTAAGACTAAATCCGCGGCATAGCCTTCACGAATGAAGCCTCGGTTCTCGATCTGGTAGCGAATGGCCACATTATGCGATGTTTTCTGCACCACGGTTTCCAGATCGAAAACCCCTTCATGCACCAAATCCAGCAACGCGGATAACGACTGCTGAACCTGAGGCAACCCGGCTGGCGCCGTGAAATATTTGTTCTGTTTCTCCGCCCAGGTATGCGGCGCATGGTCGGTTGCGATAATGTCGATACGCCCTTCGCGAACAGCCTGGCGAATGGCATCGCGATCCGACTGTTTTTTAATGGCAGGATTACACTTGATCAAACTGCCTCGGGAGGCATAGTCTTCATCGGTAAACCACAAGTGGTGCACACAAGCTTCAGCGGTGATCTTTTTACCCTCAACCGGCCCCGGTGAGAACAATGCCATTTCTTCAGCGGTCGTCAGATGCAGCACATGCAAATCGGCCCCGGTTTTTTTCGCCAGCTCGACAGCAAAGGAGGAGGATTTATAGCAGGCTTCTCGACAACGGATTTCCGGGTGAAGCTCCATCGGAATGTCTTCTCCGTATTTTTCACGGAACCAGGCTTCCTGGGCTTTGATCATCGGCGTGTCTTCACAGTGGGTGGTGATCAAGGTCGGGCTATGGGTAAAAATATCGGTCAACGCCTGCTCTCGATCCACCAGCATATTCCCTGTCGAAGCCCCCATGAAAATCTTGACGCCACAAGTGCCGGTCGGATCCAACGCTTTGACCTCTTCAAGGTTGTCGTTGGTCGCGCCGAGATAGAAAGAATAGTTGGTCCAGGACACCTCACTCGCATGACGATATTTCGCTTCCAGGTTTTCAATGGTGGTGGTGGTCGGTTTGACATTGGGCATATCCATAAAGGAAGTCGTCCCCCCGGCCAAGGCCGCCTTGGACTCGGTCGCAATCGACCCTTTCTCGGTCAGCCCCGGGTCGCGGAAGTGCACCTGATCGTCGATAAACCCCGGCAAAAGATGCTGGCCTGCCGCATCAATGACCTGATCCGCCTGAACATCCAGCTGCGTTCCGATTTTCTCGATAATGCCATTATCGATCAGAACGTCAGCTTCAAAAATTCGACCTTCGTTCACGATGGTGGCTTGGGTAATTAAGATGCGACTCATGCTTTGCTCCAATTCTTTTCTATACAGGGTCTTCCACTTGAAGGGATATTTTAACGTTTCTGAGCAGGCAAATTGAAATTGTTTCAAATGCCCCAACAGGGCCACACACGATTTACTCTATAGATAGACCTCCTCACCGGAACCGACAAAAGACGCCCCCTCGGACATGCGTTTCAAAGGGAATTGAGGTATAATACGCCCAATAAAAACAACAACTAACCGATTGTTTCGTCTGCAAATTTCGAAACCCGTCAGGTCATAACGTCAAGGCTGAAAACCATGAACCCTTTGAAATGGGTAATTCTGTTACCGATCAAATTCTACCAATGGGTCATCAGCCCGGTGCTCGGGCCGCGATGCCGATTTTATCCAAGCTGTTCACACTACACGGTGGAAGCCATCGAAAAACATGGCGTTTTCTGCGGAAGCTGGCTTGGATTCAAGCGGATTATCCGCTGCCATCCTGGAAACGACGGCGGGGTTGATCTTGTTCCGGAATGCGGTTGCGGACGGTCTTCCGACAAGCCAAAAGCATCCCCCAAGTCGATATCGGAAGAATAAGGGCCTGATGCCGTCGGCAAATTTCATTTATTTGTCATGACGAACCTGACCGACCGCACTAAAATTGCCGGAAAGGCTTCGCAGGCATTTCGAGCAACTTTATTGCATGATTTTTACAACGAAACAAACACTTAGAGTTAAAATAAAACACGAATGCTTTCAAGCTTAATACGGTGGTTCTTCGAGGCGAAATTCCTGATTCCCCTTTCTCCGAAACAGTGCCCATCCCACCCGCTCGAAAGTCGAAAACTTAGTGACAAGGAACCTGATATG
>JAWVWZ010000120.1:0-4999 GCA_033723505.1 Hydrogenovibrio sp. | reverse complement strand
GCCACTCAGCAGCTGAAAAAAGCCATTGAGCTGTCCGAGATCAAGCGGGTGATTGCACTTTCGCAAATTGGCGCGGATGCCGGTAAAGCGGAAAACAAACGTTTGCAGGCGTTGGGGGAGTCCGAAGCGGCTTTGATCACCATGAATCAGACCGAAAATACCATTCTGCGCGCCGGTTTGTTATTGGGAGACGGGGATCAAGCGAGCGAGCAGATTTGCAAGCAGCTGGAGTGGATGTCAATCCTGCCGTTGCCCAACGCCAGCACGGTTGTTCAGCCGCTGGCCATTGCTGAGTTTGCCAAGGCCGTGGTGTCTTCTATCGAAAATGTCGCATTGTTTGGTAAGAAAATCGAAGTTGCCGGCGAAGAGCGTTTGACCTTAAAGCAGTTGGCGGAGTTGATCGCAGAACTGATGGGGAAAGAGTCGGCGATGATTTTTCCTGTGTGTTCGTTGAATGCACGCCTGATGCTGAAGTTGGGTGGATTGGCGCCGGTCAAGTCTGTGAGCAGAGTCTTGTTGGAAAGCCTGAAAACCGATCAGGTTTCGGATACTGATTTTTCCAGCATGTTCGGCTTTGTGCCCAAGAGTGTTGAACAAGTGCTTTCCTCATGTTTATTGCCGAACACCATGCGCGAAAAATATCACTATCTCCGTCAGGAAGCCGGGCGTAACGCCGACGACCTGGTATAACGCCTCTTTACGCATACATCTTTCCGGATCGAAAAGCCGCTATGCCGGCTTTTACCGGAGGATGGGCCACATCTTTCATTGCATCATAGTTTTCATTAATAGCCCGAGTGATGAGATTGATTGAGTATTTTCATCATCTTGTTATATGATAGGGTCGGTTAGAAAGCGTAGCCGCGTTTTTGAATCAATCTCTTGGAACGAAATGGATGTTAGAAGGAGAGTTATCATGGGAACAAATGTTGGGCACTTGGATAGAATTCTTAGAATCGTGATCGGTTTGGCGATTCTGGTTTATGGTTATATGATGGGTAGCTGGTGGGGGCTGATCGGTTTGATTCCGTTGATCACCGGGTTGATCAAGTGGTGTCCTGTATACACCCTGATCGGCGTCAATACCTGTAAAAAGGAAGACGAGAACAAAACGCCGGAATAATCTGTCGGTGAAAAGTGCCCTTCAGTACTGGGCATGATCTCTTTAAATGAAAAACCTAGCGGTTCAAGCTAGGTTTTTTTATCTCTGAAAATCGAGCGTAGGAAACACATGAAAACGTATTTGGTGGGCGGCGCGGTTCGGGACGCTTTGCTGGGAATTGAGGTTTATGACCATGATTGGGTGGTGGTAGGCGCGACTCCGGAACAAATGCTCTCAGCCGGTTATCAGCAAGTCGGTAAAGACTTTCCGGTTTTTCTGCACCCCGAGACCAAGGAAGAATATGCGCTTGCCCGTACCGAGCGAAAAGCCGGCAAGGGATATCACGGTTTTGAAGTTCATGCCGATCCGTCGGTCACGTTGGAAGAGGATTTGATTCGTCGGGATCTGACTATCAATGCCATCGCTCAAGCCGAAGATGGCGCCCTGATCGATCCTTATGGCGGGGTGGCGGATGTCGAAAACCGGGTGTTGCGTCACGTTTCCAGTGCATTCGAGGAAGACCCTTTGCGAGTGTTGCGGGTAGCACGTTTCGCAGCCAAACTACAGCCGTTTGGATTCACCTTGGCAGAAGAAACGCGTGCGTTGATGGCCAAAATGGTTGGCTTGGGCGAATTGAGTGATCTGACGCCGGAAAGAGTCTGGCAGGAAGTGGTGAAAGCCTTTGCGACGACAAGGCCCAGTGTGTTTTTTGAAGTGCTCGATCAGGTCGGCGCCGTTGAAGTGCTGTTCCCGGAACTCTATCGGCTTCATGGCGTCACTCAGCCGGCAAAATATCACCCGGAGGGAGATGTATGGATTCATACTATGATGGTGCTGGATGCCGCCGCCGAACTGAGCGAGGATATCAATATCCGTTTCGCAGCACTGGTGCATGATCTGGGCAAAGGGGTGACGCCCGCGGAACTTTGGCCGAAGCACCATGGTCACGAAAAGGCCGGCTTGTCGCTGGTGACCGCGCTGTGTGATCGCTATCGCGTGCCCAAGCTAACCACGGCATTTGCGCTGAAAGCGACCGAGTTTCATGGATTGATACATCAGGGGCTGGATCATGCCGGCCAACCGCATTTGAAACCAATCACTTTTCTGAAGGTGCTGGTGCGCTGTAATGCGTTCAAAAAGCCGGACGAATTCGCCGACCTGTTGACGGCTTGCCAGGCGGATGCGCGGGGACGGCTCGGATTCGAAAACGACCCTTATCCGCAAAAAGATTTCTGGTTGGCACTGGCCGATGCCGCCTCCAAGGTCGACAATCGTGAGATTCTGGCGACCGGGGTGCAGGGTGCGGAGATTGCCGAAGCCATCGAGCAAAAGCGTTTGGCGTTGATTCAGGCATTTCTCGATACGAGAAGAACAGCAGAATCTGCCAGGCGGGGGATAGAAGTGACGGAGGGTGGTGATGAATAACGAACGATTGGTCAAGCTGGCAACCTATGCTTCGGTCGCCGTCGCTTTGTTTTTGCTGTTGATCAAGACGTTTGCCTGGCTGGAGACCGGTTCGGTCGGTGTGTTGGCGTCTTTATTGGATTCTGCGGTCGATATTGTCGGGTCGTTGATGATTCTGTTTG
Source organism: Hydrogenovibrio sp. (assembly GCA_033723505.1). Lineage (GTDB taxonomy): Bacteria > Pseudomonadota > Gammaproteobacteria > Thiomicrospirales > Thiomicrospiraceae > Hydrogenovibrio. Next base: position 2,311 of record JAWVWZ010000120.1, on the reverse strand, counting down.
CCGTTCGCCTGGCTCATGAGCCGGCGGATCACGAACATCGATTCGGTCATGGTAAGGCAGAACCTCTGGCGGCGTTGGCGCAAAGCGTGTTTATTGCCGGTTCGGCGCTGTATCTGATTTTGCATGCCGTACAAAGATTGATTTCGCCGGAGCCGGTTCTGCATCCGGGGGTTGGGGTCTGGGTGATGTTGATTTCGATCGCCATGACTTCGGGGCTGGTACTGTTTCAGCGCTATGTGGTTCGAAAAACCCAGTCCACGGCGATTGAATCGGATGCGTTGCATTATTTTACCGATTGGATCGCCAATGTTGCCGTCTTGATCGGACTGTTGTTGTCTGCCTGGATGTGGGTGGATTCGGTACTGGGGTTGTTGATCGGGGTTTGGATCGGCTGGCAGGCTTTGGTTTTGGCGCATCATTCAGCCAATCAGTTGTTGGATCGGGAGTTGCCGGAAGAAATTCGTAATCAGATTCGGGATATTGTGCTGGCCCACCCTCGAGTGGAGGGGTTTAATGACCTGAGAACCTATCGTTCCGGACCGACGATTTTCATCCAGTTGGATCTGGAGTTGGATGATCACCTCAGTCTCAATGATGCGCACCAGATTACCGAAGAAGTTACGCAGAATCTGATGGCGGAATTTGAAAATGCCGACGTGTTGATCCATCAGGAACCGGTGAGCATCCGCCACGACCCCGAACACCATCAGTGGGAGATGGAAAACCGCGAGGATGCTTGATTCTCCTTAAAGAGTTTGACGACACTCTGGATGACCGAGCGAATCGCTGGGTTTTAACAAAAATATCGTTATAATGCGGGTAAGAAGCACTAAAATACGAGACACTTGTCTTGTCGGGCGATCGATGATTCTCATAATAAAAGGATAGGGTGTGAAGCTACCGGCAATTAATCGTTCCAACCTCAAAAATACTGCCACGGTCGTGGCCATTCTGCTGATCGCGATTCTGATTTTCGCATACATGAAAAGCACCAAGCCCAAACAGCCGCCGATTGTCGCCCAGCAAAAGGTCTGGCCGGTCAAGGTGGTGTCTGCCGATATTCGAACCGTCTATCCGAGACAAACGCTTTATGGTACCGTCGAATCCAGCCAGTTGGTTACGGCTTCCTCCCCGGTTTCCGGGGTTGTGGGGGATGTCTGGGTAAAAACCGGCGACGCCATTCATCAAGGAGAGAAACTGGTCGCCTTGTCTGAAGCCGATATCGAACTTCCCTATCAGGTGGCGAAAGCCGATGTTGCCGATACCAAAGCTCAGCTCGAACTCCAGAATCTGAGTTTCAAGTCGAACACGTTAAAGCTCGAAAGCGAGCGCAAGATGTTAAAGATCAAGCAGGATGATGTGCACCGTAACGAACAGTTGATTCGTAAAGGCCTGTCTTCTCAGTCGGTTTTGGATGCTTCTAAAGAAGCCTTGCTGAAACAGAAATTGTCTGTGGTCAATGCGGATTTGACCGTGCAGGAAAATCAGTTAAAAGTCTCTCAATTGGAAGCCCGCCTGGCGAAAGCCAAAGCCAATTTCAGGCAGGCAGAAATCAATCGAAAAAGAGGCGTGGTTGTTGCGCCTTATGATGGGCGTATTGCCAAGGTTTCGGTTTCCAAAGGTGATCGGGTGAATGTGAATTCGGCATTGGTTACATATTACGCACTTTCTTCCTTGGAATTAAAGGCCAAAATCCCAGTCACTGAAATTCGTTCGGTTTATGACGCCATGTCAGAGGGCATTCAACTTTATGCAGAATATGCGGGGCATCTCGGCAAGACGGTTGAATTTCCGCTTAAACGCTTAGGCGGTGAAGCTTCGGCCAGTGGGTTGGATGCTTACTTCGAGATTCCATCTTCCTTGTCTTTGATTCGTCCTGGTGATTTGCTGAAAGTGAATTTGAAGCGTCAGGGGATTGAGGGAGGCTTTGCCGTTCCCTATTCGGCACTCTATGGCTCGGATCGTGTTTATGTGGTCCTGAACGGAGAGTTGGCCATGCGTAAGGTCTCAGTGCTGGGAGAAACGAAAATCGATCAGGACACCTGGGTGTTGCTGAAAGGGGATGTTAAGTCCGGAGAGAAAGTGCTGATTACGCATCTGCCGAATGCGATTTCCGGCTTGAAGGTCGCGACGGATTAATTCTATGGCAGATCATGAGCACCTGAGTCGCCCGGACGAGCATCCCGAAGATTTCGCCGGGTATCATCCGAAACACGAAAAATTCAAGTCGACCGGTTTTATCGGGCTGTTCGCTCGTCATAAGGTCGCGCCGAATCTGTTGATGCTCATTATGATTTTGATGGGCATCGTG
>JAWVWZ010000119.1:0-5032 GCA_033723505.1 Hydrogenovibrio sp. | reverse complement strand
GTTACTGGGATACCAGCAATTGAATCCCGGCAAGAAGCTGTTGTTTATGGGCAGTGAATTCGCTCAGTTTGGAGAATGGTCCGAAGAACGGTCTTTGGATTGGTATTTGTGCGACGAGTCGGCCAACCGGGGCGTTCAACTCTTCGCCAGAGACGCCAACCACTTGTATCGAAATTGCCCGGGGTTGCATCAACGGGATTTCGAAGCCAGTGGATTTGAATGGATCGATTGTCATGATTATGAACAATCGATTTTGAGCTTCCTTCGTATTTCTGATTCGGAAAAACTGGTGTGTATTTTCAACTTCACACCGGTTCCGAGAGAGCATTATCGAATCGGGTTACCGGAAGCGGGTCATTATCAGGAATTATTAAACTCAGACGCCGAATGTTACGGCGGCAGCAATATGGGCAATCAGGGCGGCATTGATTCTCAGGATATGCCGTGGATGAACCGTCCGTTTTCCGCCGAATTGACCTTGCCGCCTTTGTCGGTTGTGGTGTTTAAGAAAGTGTAATTGGAATCAGATCAGAGATGAAAACGTGAAAATACTATTTGCCACTTCTGAGGCACACCCTCTCATTAAAACCGGCGGTTTGGCGGATGTTTCCGGCAGCCTGCCCAATGCTTACCATAAACTGAAGCATAAGGTTCGGCTGGTCATTCCCGCCTATGGCGACATTTGGGAAAAGGTGCATGACGTCAAGCAGGTGACAGACTTTCAGGTCGGAGGCTGCGGACGAGATGTGCATGTCCGTATCCACAAGGCGAAGGCGAAAGGGTTGGATGTGCCGATTTGGCTGGTGGACGTGCCGGATTTGTTCAAACGTCCCGGCAATCCTTATCTGTCACCGGACGGCACTGACTGGTGGGATAACGGCGAACGTTTCGCCGTGTTCTCCAAGGCGGTGGTCGAGTTGGCGATGGATCGTGTCGGTTTGAAATGGCAAGCGGACGTGGTGCATGCCAACGATTGGCAGACAGGGTTGGTACCGGCGTTATTGACATTGGAAGCGGCGCGGCCGAAAACGCTCTTCACCATTCATAATATGGCTTATGCCGGGTTGTTTCCGAAATCTTTGTTCGAAGCACTCTGGTTGCCGTGGAGCTGGTGGACGCCGGAAGGTATCGAGTTTTATGGCAATATGTCGATGTTGAAAGCGGGAATTTTAATGGCCGATTGGGTGACGACGGTCAGTCCGACCTATGCCAGAGAAATCTGTTTTCCGGAATATGCTTACGGCCTGGAAGGCGTATTGCAACAGCGTCATGACGAAGGGCGTTTGGTCGGTATTCTCAACGGTGTCGATAAGCATATTTGGAACCCGAAACTGGATGACTATATCGAACGCCATTATTCACTGGAAAAAGGCCGAGTCTCTGGCAAGCAAGTCAACAAGAAAGCTTTGTTGGACTTTTGGGATTTGCCGTCAGAAGTTAAAGAATCCGGTGACCCGGTTATTGGCTTGGTTGGCAGACTGGTACCGCAGAAAGGGATTGACCTGGTACTGGAAGTCGTTGATGAAGTGTTGGCGAAAACCAATGCACGGTTCGTGTTTGTTGGAACCGGGGACCCTCATTATGAACACCAGTTAAGCCAGTTGGCACACCATTACCCCCAGCGTGTAATGGTTTATATCGGTTATTCAGAAGCCCTGGCGCACAAGGTGGAAGCGGGGGCGGATATCTTTTTGATGCCGTCAAGGTTCGAACCCTGCGGGTTGAATCAAATGTATAGCCTGATTTATGGCACCTTGCCGGTCGTGCACCATACCGGAGGCTTGGCCGATACGGTGGTGAACGCCACAGAAGAAAATATCAAAGCCGGCACGGCGACGGGGTTCGTCTTTTACGACCCGAGTCGTGAAGCGCTGTTGTCGACTTTAATGCATGCCTTGTATCTATATGGTAAACCCAGAACCTGGCAAAAAATTCAGAAAACCGGCATGGGTGTCGATTTCGGTTGGGAAAAGAGTGCGAAGCAGTACCTTACATTATGTAAATAGGGGAACCTGGCTCGAAACATGAGCAGCAGGTTCACTCAATCAATTAACGTGTGAAAGTGTGGAGGAACCCATTATGTCCGCCAAAAGTATGAATGATAAGGCTAAGATCGTCGCCGAAATTGAACAAAAACTTGGTATGGAAGCCAAGGATATCGAAAACGGGTTTGTACATTACCTGTATAACACTCTGGGGCGGAATCTGGATGCCGATCTCGAATATCAATTCGGTGCGCTTTCCTACACGGTTCGTGACAGGCTGATGGTGTACTGGAAAAACACCTGGAAAGCCTATAATGAAGGCGAGCATAAAAAAGCCTATTACCTGTCAATGGAGTTTCTGATCGGGCGATCTCTGGTCAATAACCTGCTGAACCTTGGCATTGAAACCGAAACCGAAAAGGCGATGTATAACCTCGGCCTGGCAATGGAGGACATTGAGGAAGCGGAAAAAGATGCGGGACTCGGGAACGGAGGACTGGGAAGACTGGCGGCCTGCTTTATGGATTCCTGTGCGACTTTGCAATTGCCGGTATTAGGCTATGGCCTGCGCTACGAGTATGGCATGTTCAGACAGTTGATTCAGAATGGTTTTCAAGTGGAGGAACCGGATCACTGGCTTGGGTTCGGTTTCTATCCTTGGGAAGTGCAACGTACCGAATATTCACGAGTCATTAAATTCGGCGGTTATACCCATTTGTTCAATGATCCACATACCGGACAACTGAAAACCCTATGGGAAGGGACGGATGACGTCATTGCCATGCCGTTCGATGTACCGATTCCCGGTTTCAAAAATGAGACGGTCAACACTTTGCGTTTGTGGTCGGCGACGGCGGTAGAAGGGTTTGATTTGACCGAGTTCAACGCCGGGTCTTATTTCGAAGCGATTTCTCAAAAAACGGAAGCCGAGAATATCACCATGGTGCTTTATCCGAATGATGCCAGTGAAAATGGTAAGGAGCTGCGTTTGCGCCAGCAGTATTTCCTGGTGTCTGCATCTTTGCAGGATGTGGTCTGCCAATGGGATCAGAAGCATGAAGGCGATTTCTCCAAGTTTGCTGAAAATAATGTTTTCCAGTTGAATGATACCCATCCGAGTTTGGCTGTCGCCGAATTGATGCGGATTTTACTCGACGACTATGATATGGGTTGGGATCAAGCCTGGAAGATTGTCTCTGGTTGTATGGCTTACACCAACCATACGCTACTGCCCGAGGCATTGGAACTTTGGCCGGTGTCGTTATTCGAGAAACTCTTACCGCGCCCCTTGGAAATCATTTATGAAATCAATCACCGTTTCCTCAAGCAGGTGGCGATGAAGTGGCCGGGTGACCATGAAAAACTGCAGAATATGTCGATTATCGATCCGCATAACAATGTATGCATGGCGTATTTGGCGATTGTGGGCAGCTTCTCCATCAACGGTGTGGCAGCGCTGCACTCTCAACTGTTGAAAGAAGGGTTGTTCAATGACTTTTATCAGCTTTGGCCAGAACGCTTCAACAACAAAACCAACGGTGTCACTCAGCGTCGTTGGTTGGCGGGCTGTAACCCGGGATTACGTGCTCTATTGAAGGATAAGATCGGCGAAGGGTGGATCACCGACTTGAAGCAGTTAAGCAAAATTGAAGAATTCATACATGATAAGTCTTTCCGTCAGGATTGGATGGCGGTCAAACGCGAAAACAAACAACGGTTGGCAAACTTGGTGAAGGAGACCACCGGCGTTGATTGCCCGGTGGACTCCTTGTTCGATGTACAAGTCAAACGGATTCACGAATATAAACGCCAGTTGTTGAATGTTCTCCATGTGATCCATTTGTATTCGAATATCAAGCGAGGCAATATCGACAAATGGACCAACCGTTGTGTCATTATTGGCGGCAAGGCGGCACCGGGATATGCGATGGCGAAAAACATTATCAAGTTGATCAACAATGTCGCCGAGATCATCAATGAAGATCCGGATGTCGGCGATATGCTCAAGGTGGCGTTTATTCCCAATTACCGAGTATCAGCGATGGAGGTGATTTGTCCGGGCACCGATGTGTCGGAACAGATTTCCACGGCGGGGAAAGAAGCTTCCGGAACCGGGAATATGAAGTTCATGATGAACGGTGCAGTCACTATCGGGACATTGGATGGTGCCAACGTAGAAATCCTCGAAGCCGTTGGCGACGAAAATTTCTATCTGTTCGGTTTAAAGGCCTCTGAAGTCGAAGCGATGAAGTCGCATTATAATCCGCAACACTTTATCGACAATGACGATGACCTAAAGGCGGTAATGAATTTGCTCGAATCCGGGCATTTCAACCAGTTTGAGCCGGGCATTTTCAATGAAATCATCAATTCGTTGAAATCGCCCAATGACCCCTGGATGACGCTCGCCGATTTTAGGAGTTATGTGAATACTCAATATCAAATCGGATTGGCGTTCCAGGATCACGAACATTGGAATACCATGAGTATCATCAACAGTGCGCGCAGCGGTATGTTTTCCACCGACCGTACCATGCAGGAATATAACGATGATATCTGGAAGCTGAAGCCGATCAAAGCCTGATGGATTAGGCTTTAAGTCTATTAGAAAGCGCCTTATGGCGCTTTTTTTATGTCCGGGTTTGGATTTTCAGCAAAGCGGGCGCCTATGATTTAAAATATGCGCACAGCTAAAGGAACGGATCATCATGCAACAGACACAGGACCGATACTGGGAGACGAAATCCCTTGAAGAAATGACCCAGCAGGAATGGGAGTCGCTTTGTGACGGCTGTGGTTTATGTTGCCTGACAAAGTTGCAGGATGAAGAGACCGAAGAAATTGTCTATACCCGCGTGGTTTGCCCTTATTCGGATCCCAAGACCGCACAGTGCAGCGATTATGCCAATCGCTCGGTGAATGTTCCGACCTGTGTGCAATTGACGTTGGAGCGGGTCGCGGAATTTGACTGGTTGCCGGACACCTGCGCTTATCGGATGCTGTATCGTGGCCAGAAGCTTGCCGACTGGCATCCGTTGAATTCCGGG
>JAWVWZ010000118.1:0-5036 GCA_033723505.1 Hydrogenovibrio sp. | reverse complement strand
TATCTGGATAATGTCAAAGACCTCAATCCTGAACACCGTTTCAATATTCATATTGATATTCCTGATGGTACCCGAGTGCTTGGAGATGGCTTTATGATTGAGCAGCTCATGGATAAACTGATCGGTAATGCCAAGGATTTCGACGATCATCATGAACCGATTACGATCCGAGCCAGCTTAAACGCTCACAAGGAAATCGAAATCCAGGTTCAAAACACCGGAAAGCCTTTGCCAAAGACCCATGAAAAGCAGATTTTCGACGGCATGACTTCAATCAGAGAGGCTAATGCCGACGGTCAAGCCCACTTGGGTTTGGGGCTTTATATTGTGAAATTGATTACCGACTTTCATCAGGGGCATGCCGAAGCATTTAACTATGTGAAAAACAACCAGGAAGTCGGCGCGATTATCAAAATCACGCTCCCCACCCTCTAAACCTTTATGCGTGCTTAGAGACCGGAGATGGACTGATTGATGTCCAATAGCGCCTGGAGAGGATCCGGGGCCTTGGTGATCGGACGACCGATGACCAGGTAGCTGGAGCCGGCTACTAAAGCGTCTTTCGGTGTCATGATTCGTTTTTGATCGTTGACATCGGCATTGGCCGGGCGAATGCCGGGTGTGACCAGACAAAAGTCCTGCTTAATTTCCTGGCGAAGCATAGACGCTTCTTGTGCAGAGCACACCACGCCGTCCAAACCAGAAGATGCGGCCAGTTTTGCCAGTCTCAAAACATTGTCTCTGGGTGTACCGCTGAGTCCGATTTCTTCAAGGTCTGCCGCTTCCATACTGGTGAGGATGGTCACCCCGATCAGAATTGGAGGGTGTTTTGACTTGCTGACAGCCTCTTTCGCGGCTTCCATCATTTTTCGTCCGCCCAGAGCGTGAACATTCACCATCCAGACTCCCATCCTGGCCGCTGCCTCACAAGCCTTGGCCACTGTATTTGGAATGTCGTGATATTTCAGGTCCAAAAAGACATCAAACCCTTTATCGATACATCTTTCGACAAAAGCCGGGCCACCAATGGCGAACAGTTCTTTACCGATTTTGAGGCGGCATAACTTGGGCTGTAACTGATCGACAAAATAATTTGCCTGTTGAATCGTCGGAAAGTCGAGCGCGACTACGACTTTAGGATCATTGTTGTTCTGTGTATTCATAAGGTTGTTTATTTCTCTGTCACCGTCGCTAACTCTGTCGACACCACATCATCTCGTTTTGATTCCAGTTCGACCAGCTTCTTATTTAATTGAACCACTTCTCCAGAGAGTTTTGCGTTCGCTTTGGTTAATTTACGGATCTGCCACTTCTTTTGTGCCAGCAAAGAGACAAAATAAACTGCTGCCAGTAGCATGCCAAGCGCAAATGCCATCGAAAGCAGAATCGATAATGGAATATGAATCACCTGAAAAATCAGGTCAAAAGAAACTTCTCCCGGATTTAAGACACCAAGCAGTATGCCTAAGGCCAGAAAGAACAATGTAATGAGGATAGAGATTATTTTAAACATAAAAAAAGGGGTACAATTTTTTCAATATTGTACCCCTTTTTAAGGTGTCAAAATCAAGAGATTTGCATTCTCAAGAGATAATGTCGTACATGTCCTTCGACTCGTCAACTCGATCTCTTAGAGATTTGCCCGGCTTGAAGTGCGGGACACGTTTCTCATTTAATTTGACGTTTTCACCCGTTTTGGGATTCCTTCCCAAGCGAGCTTGTCTATGATGGAGACTAAAACTACCAAAGCCTCGAATTTCGATTCTCTCGCCTTCTGATAGTGTCTCTATCATTGAGTCAATTATTTGATTGACCGCCAACTCAACGTCCTTCTGACTGAATTGCGTTTGGCGTCTTGCGATCAACTCGATCAATTCTGACTTAGTCATTGTTATTTGTCTCTTGTTTAAAAGTCTCGAAAAGGTGAGAAAATTAAATTGAAGCGGGAAGCCTCATAAGCCTCCCCGCTAAGACTTTCATTGAAAATGAAATTCTGGCGATACCCAGAAAGAATACCGCCGCAAATAACAATTAATCTTCTGCAGAAAGTTGATCTTTCAGTAAGTCACCCAATGTGCTTGCCGCTTTAGGCTGAGAAGCAGAGTAGTCTTTAACTGCGTTTGCTTCTTCCTGAGCTTCCTTACCTTTTACAGATAGAGAAAGTGAACGGTTTTTACGATCAACGTTCATGACCTTCGCTTCGACTTCATCGCCGACTTTCAGGACAGAACTCGCATCACGAGTGTCTTCTGCCAATTCAGAAGCGCGCAGATAGCCTTCAACATCATCAGCAAGATCAATGACAGCGCCTTTTTCGTCTACAGATTTAACAGTACCTGTTACGATGCTGTTTTTACCGTGTTCAGCGACATACTCACCGAATGGGTCTTGCTCAAGCTGTTTAAGACCTAGAGAGATACGCTCACGCTCTGGATCGATCGATAGGATAACGGTTTCAAGCTCGTCACCTTTCTTGAACTCACGAACTGCTTCTTCACCTGGCTGAGACCAAGAGATGTCAGTTAGGTGAACCAAACCATCGATGTTACCTTCCAAGCCGATAAAGATACCGAAGTCAGTGATAGACTTGATGTTACCTTTGATCTTGTCGCCTTTAGAATGCGTCGCAGAGAACGCTTCCCAAGGGTTAACAGTACATTGCTTGATAGACAAGGAAATACGACGACGCTCTTGATCCACATCCAGGATTTTAACCTTAACTTCTTCACCAAGGTGAACCACTTTAGATGGGTGAATGTTGCGGTTTGTCCAATCCAATTCTGAAGTATGAACAAGCCCTTCGATGCCGTCTTCGATTTCGATGAATGCACCGTAATCAGTGATATTGGCAACTTTCCCCATGATTTCCGCACCGATTGGGTAACGAGCAACCATATCTGTCCATGGATCTTCCTGTAGCTGCTTCATGCCTAGAGAAACACGGTTCTTCTCTTTGTCGAACTTAAGAACCTTAACGTCCACTTCATCCCCGACCTGAATCACTTCAGAAGGATGGTTTACACGACGCCATGCCATGTCAGTGATGTGCAATAGACCATCAATACCACCTAGGTCGATGAACGCACCATAGTCAGTCAAGTTCTTAACGATCCCTTTAAGAGCCGCACCTTCTTCCATGTTTGCAAGTAGCGCTTCTCTTTCAACAGAGTTTTCAGCTTCGATCACCGCACGACGGGAAACAACCACGTTGTTGCGCTTACGATCCAATTTAACAAGCTTCAGCTCGATTTCTTTACCTTCAAGGAATCCGAAGTCACGAATAGGACGAACATCCACAAGTGAACCAGGTAGGAAACCACGAACGCCCTCGACATCAACTGTCAAGCCGCCTTTCACTTTACCAGTCACAAGACCAGTAACCGTTTCGTTGTCTTCAAGAGCAGCTTCCAAACGATCCCAGGTCTTAGCACGTTTTGCTTTTTCACGTGATAGACGAGTTTCACCGAAACCATCTTCTAGTGTTTCTAAATAAACTTCAACATCGTCACCAACAGCAACTTCTAGTTCACCGTTTGCGTTTTCGAATTGAGACCTTGGAATGGCAGATTCAGACTTCATGCCTGCATCTACTAATACGGTTTCCTTGTCGATGGCAACAACTTTACCAATGATCAATGAACCGGTTTGAAATTTGTCTTCTTGTAAAGACTGTTCGAATAATTCAGCGAAAGATAATTCACTCATGAATTTGTACCAAAAATTAATAACCGCCTTATCTCTTCCTCTGTTGGGGTGTGTGAAGAAATAAACGGGTCAGTTTGTCAGGGCCGACTCCCCAAATAGTCAACCATCAAAATAAAAGCCGACCTGTTAAAAAGCCGACAAAAAATAAAATCTTTACCCGGGAAATCCGAGTAAAGATTCAGAATTCTTTAAATAACAACAAGTTGTGATTTATTTTTATAAAACACCTAATTATTTCAAGATGCCCGCTTCCATTAATTGATGCTTAGCTAGCTGACAGACTTCGTCTATTGTCAACTCGGTGGTATCGATCACCAAAGCGTCTTCGGCCGGGACTAAAGGAGAGGTCGATCGCGTACGATCCCGCTCATCTCTTTCCATAATATCCTGAGTTATCTGGCGAATATTAGCACCAATTCCTTGGTTTTTCAACTGGTTAACGCGTCTTTTTGCTCTTTCTTCGGCAGAAGCGGTTAAAAACAATTTAACGTCGGCTTCCGGAAACACCACTGTGCCCATATCCCGGCCGTCTGCGATCAACCCCGGTGGCTGGGAAAAAGCCTTCTGCCGCATCAACAATGAAGCTCTTACCTCGGGAATCGCCGCCACTTTGGAGGCGGTTGATGCGACCTCCTCAGTTCGGATTTTACTGGAGATGTCTTCACCGTCGTAGAGAACGCTGGTGGCCACAAACTCAACAGGCAGATTCTCTGCCAAATCAACCAATTTATCCACGTCGTTTAAAGCAATGGAGTCTTTAACGACGCCAAACGCCAAAGCTCGGTAAATCGCCCCACTGTCAAGCAAGTGAAAACCGGTTTTGCAACACAGCCATTGGGCAAGCGTGCCTTTGCCAACACCGCTGGGGCCGTCAATCGTCACTACTGGACTTGTCATGAAAAATTCCTTTAATTTCTTGATTATTCGACTTCGACACTCATGCCGATCTGGTTCACCAGCTCGATAAAAGTCGGGAAAGAGGTGTTCACATTCGCACAATCATCAATCAGGATCTCATCCACGGCATTGAGACCGGCAATGGTCATCGCCATCGAAATACGGTGGTCGTGATGGCTTTGAATCTCGCCTTTTTGCGCAGACTGACGTCCGCCTTGAATCACCATTCCATCCTGTGTTGGCTGGGCGTCAATGCCGACGGCATTCAAAGCATCCGCCATCACCTGAATACGATCCGATTCTTTCACGCGCAATTCTTCGGCACCGGTCAAGACAGTCTTGCCTTCGGCAGCAGCGGCCGCGACAAACAGCACCGGAAACTCATCAATCGCAAGTGGTACCAATGCTTCTGGAATCTCGATCCCTTTCAATTG
>JAWVWZ010000117.1:0-5036 GCA_033723505.1 Hydrogenovibrio sp. | reverse complement strand
GCAGGCTTGCTGATAAGCCACGGTTGTATCCATGTAGAACTGTTTGCCGGTGTGGTCTACCGAAATACCTTCGAAAATCAGGTAATCTCTGTACTTAGGATCAACCTTGCTTGGCTTGAAGACCGGATTTTTAATGCCATATTTCTTCACGCCGTCTTTAATGATTTGAACACGTAGCTCAATGGATCCGGCCATTTCAATCGCGCCACAGAAAGTGATTTCCCCATCCCCTTGCGAGAAGTGAAGATCCCCTACCGATAGACCTGCCCCTTTGACGTAAACAGGGAAGTAGATACGCGAACCTTTTGAAAGGTTTTTGATATCACAGTTACCGCCATGTTCACGAGGAGGAACGGTTCTAGCACCTTCGCGCGCAGCCGATTTAGCTTCTGATCCGGTCATCTGACCCATCAATGCGGTTTCTTCATAAGGAAGTGTTGCCAAAGGTGGCACTCGATCAGGGTCGGTATCAACCAAGCCAGACTCACGCTTATTCCATTCGGCCAATAATTCTTTTGACGGCAGACAGCCGATCAAACCAGGGTGCATAATCCCTTCGAACTCGACACCGGGAATATGGCGAGAGGACGTATAAATCCCTTTAAAGTCCCAAATGGATTTACGGGCTTCCGGGAAAAACTCGGTTAACAACCCTCCACCGTTTTCTCGTGCAAAGATCCCGTTAAAGCCCCAAGGATCTTCCGCCACAGGTGCGACATCCAGAATGTCGACCACTAGCAAGTCGCCTGGCTCTGCGCCTTCAACGCCAACAGGGCCGGTCAGATAATGCACTTTGGTCAAGTCGACATCTCTGACATCATCGGCACAGTCGTTATTGCCGATTTGACCACCTGTCCAGTCAAAACACTCTAGGCGGAATTCCGCACCCGGCTTGACGGTAACGGCCATAGGGATGTCTGGATGCCAGCGGTTATGCGGTTTAATATCTTGCTCTTCCGGCGTTTTCGATAAATCATAGCTAATTAAGGTTTCTAACATATCTACCTCCACATACAAAAACCTGTTTTCTGTCAAACACATCCCTCTTTGCATGTATTTATATTAATAATATTGGTCTATTACTGAGTAATAGAGAATGATATATAAGCAATATATATGCCTATATATAAAACGCTTTATATATCGATATATTGAATAAAGTCATGCATTTAATTATTAAAATATTCTTTTCCAGAGTTTTAATTTGGTGCAAAAAGTAACGGATTTGGTTCTAATTCAGGAAGGACTTGAAAAGGGTTAGATAAAGTTTGGTCAGCACGTTCGGTAATTTCTCTATCGTGTCGACGATTTCGTAGTGAGCGGGCCTGAAAATTTTGTGGATATACTGATCCGCTTTTGAGTCCAAAGACAAGCAGAAAACTTTGCAGCCCGACGATTCGATTTCTTTGACGGCACTGGCGGCATCTTCGGTCAGGTAGTTAGGGTCATAGACGTCAATATCGGATGGATGACCATCAGTAATCACCAGAATCAGTTTGTGGGATGTTTTTTGTGTCGATATTTTTTGGTAAGCGTGTCTGAGAGCCGTTCCCAAGCGAGTGGAAAGTCCGGCTTGAGCATGATAGAGCTGAGCGGTCGAGAAGGTGACGGCGGGGTCGAATGCTTTCAAAATTTGGTAATTCACTTCATTTCTGCCGTTGGAATTGAATCCGTGAATCGCGTGGGAGTGCCCAAGTTTATCGATCAGTTGTGAAAGCATTGCAGTGGCGTCCAGCGTCACTTCGAGAATGGTACTGTCCGACTGATCGATGAGGTTGTTCATGGATTGTGAAAGGTCGAGCAAAATCAATAAAGAAAATTCACGACCTCTGTGTTTAGCGTGCTGAATGTAGATTTTGTTTTCCGAATCGGCATGTCCGGATTTTCGCTGTATTGAGTAATCAACCAATGCATCGAGGTCAATTTCCTGCCCATCTTCCTGCTTTTTCTTGCGCTCATGGTCGAACTGAAATTGACTGACAATCCGGTGGATCTTTTCAATCAGGTGGGTGTATTTGTCTGATCTGTCAGAGGAGATGTCTTCGACCGATTCAGGTTGGAATTCATTCAGGCGACACCAGTCCTTTTTGGTGAGGCCAATTCGATAATCCCACTCAGGGTAGCAGTAATGTCCCGCTGTGGCAGGCGTGTTGAGGGATGGTCCGGAGGCATCCCTGTTGTATTGGAAGGTTAAGTCGGCTTGAATTTCCTTTTGCTGCTCATGACTGACGGATCGGCCGTTGAGGGTCTCCTCAAAAGACAAGCTGGTAGGCTCCGGCCGAGACTCAGTGTCACTTTCGCTTTCGCTTGGACGGGCGACGGCGTCCGTTTGCTGCCATAGAAAAGCGTTGTCATCCCGATAGGCCAGTATTGAAAAAGGGCTGCGTTCATTCATACTGATGCGCATTTGACCAATGTCATTGGCTAGCGCGAGGCCGATGGTTTTGGTCGCTTGGCGATTCTCGAGGTTGTCAGCCAGATGTTTTTCAAACAAAGAGACGGCCTTGGCAACAAGCGGGTTTTCAGTCGGCTGACCGGTGTGCAGGCCTTTGGCTATTTCAAAGCTGATTTCATCGAAGTAAGAGTGCTGCGATAATGGCGACGCAAATTGCGGGGCGAATAATTTGGAGATGCCGGGAAAGTGTTGTTCGGCAAGTTTTTCGATGCGTGCATCCTCAATGAGGCCAATCAATGCGAGTTGACGATTGTTTAGATTTTCTGATTCTGTCGGGTGAGAGTAAACTTGGTGCGCGGCGGCGTGAAGCGCTGTTGCCAGGTAAGTGCGATAGGCGGCTTCATAGGAGTCTGATACGAGGGAGTCTGGTAGTAAGAGGCTGTGCTGTTGAACTTTGGGGAGCCGTGTGCTGTTGTCGGGAAGGGGAAGGATTGGAAACTCCCTTCCCCAGATTGCCGTCAATGTGAGCTGGAGTTGTCGACTGATGTCTGCCAGAAAAACTTGATGCTGCATTGACGACGGAACGGTTGGGCTTACTCGTGGTCTTTTGAGGTTTTATCGTTTGGAATCCCCTCAATTGGACACTCGGAGGTTCCGACAGTGTCACGGGTAATTTTTTCGACCTGCTCTCTTGCTTTCTCGGGATCGTTGATCCAGTTGGCATAGAATTCATAAGGGCAACTTGCGACCCCTTTATCATCTTCTCCAGAGTTGATTTTTCCGGTGTAACCGCGGTGTAGCAGCTTGAAAAGATGGTTTTGAGATTGTGCGTTCTTACGGAAATCCCTGATTTGCGAAACGGATAGTTCCGCGTACTGGATGCCATAATCCTCTTCACCACATTCACCCAGTGTATGGCCGTCAAATCCGACAATGGCAGAGTGTCCGAAATAAGAATAAACGCCGTCAAAGCCGCTGGCATTGGCTACGGCAACATAGGTGTTGTTCATCCAAGCCATCGCTTTTGAAACCATGATTTGTTGTTCTTTTGCCGGATACATATACCCCTGGCAGCGAACAATCAATTCTGCACCCTTCATTGCGCAGTCACGCCAGATTTCAGGATAGTTTCCGTCGTCACAAATGATCAGACTGATTTTCATCCCTTTTGGCCCTTCGGTGACATAGGTTTTGTCTCCTGGATACCAGCCTTCAACCGGACACCATGGCATGATTTTTCGGTATTTCTGGACAATTTCCCCCTGATCGTTAATCAAGATAAGGGTATTGTATGGGGCTTTATTCGGATGGTCTTCGTGACGTTCCCCTGTCAGAGAGAAAACTCCCCAGGTTTTCGCTTTTTTACAGGCTTCGGAAAAAATGCGCGTTTCATCTCCGGGAATGGTAGAAGCGGTTTCATACATTTCTTTGGCGTCATACATAATGCCGTGGGTGGAGTACTCGGGGAAAATGACGAGGTCCATCCCCGGTAAGCCCTGCTTCATTCCGATGAGCATATCGGCGATTTTATTGGCGTTTTCCAGTACTTCCGCTTTGGTATGCAAGCGAGGCATTTTATAGTTAACGACGGCGACACCGACCGTATCGTTACTTGAAGAAATATCTCCGTGTCTCATATTACACCTTCTTTGTTAGATTGATAGATATTGGCTGATTTGCTGTTCGTTCACGTTTTCACGAAGATCTTCGTGAATGAACTGTCCTTTTTCGATAACGATAATGCGATCGGCAACGGCCATGGTGAAGCTCAGTACCTGCTCGGAAACGATAATGGAAATGTTTCTTAGCTTTTTGATCTCATTCAGTGCATTAGCGATATCTTTGATAATCGATGGTTGTATCCCTTCGGTCGGTTCGTCCAGTAGCAGAACCTTGGGGTTGGTCACCAATGCTCGGGCAATCGCGAGTTGTTGCTGTTGCCCACCTGACAGGTTCCCGCCCTTACGGTGCCTCATATCGAACAGCACCGGGAAGAGCGCATAAATGTCGTCGGGTACTCTTTTTGAGGAGGATTGCGACATGCCGGTCAAAATGTTTTCCAAAACCGATAGTTGTGGAAAGATCATTCTTCCCTGTGGAACGTATGCGATGCCTTTGTGAACCCGAGCGTAACTCTCAAGGGAGCTGACATCTTCACCGTCAATCGAGATGGAACCGTCGCTTAATGGAAGCGCACCGATCAAGCTTTTGAAAAGGGTGGTTTTTCCCATACCGTTTCGGCCCATAATGGCGAGCGTCTCATTCTGGCCAAGGGTGAAATCCACACCATGAATGACCTCACTTTCAGAGTAGCTGACTTTTACGCCTGATACGTCTAACATAATTATTCTCCTTAGTGTCCCAGATAGACTTCAATGACTTTAGGGTCGTTTTGAACCTCTTCCATTGAGCCGAATGCCAGGATTTTTCCCTGGTGCAATACCGTCACTTTATGCGCGATTTTTTCGACAAACTGCATATCGTGTTCAATCACCAGAACCGATCGGTTGGCAGTGATCTTGTTCAGCAGCTCAGCGGTTTGTTCGCGTTCCTTGACACTCATTCCGGCGACCGGTTCGTCAAGCATCAAAAGTTCCGGATCTTGAATCAGGAGCATGCCGATTTCCAGCCATTGTTTCTG
>JAWVWZ010000116.1:0-5037 GCA_033723505.1 Hydrogenovibrio sp. | reverse complement strand
GATGCCGAAAATATTTCCGCAAGTTGTGAAGACGGAGTGCTGGAGGTGGTGTTACCGAAATTGACCGCGGAAAAAGCGTCCCAAAAAATTGAAGTCAAATAAACGAGCGGTTTTGGTTTGTTGGGAAACCTCAAGTGATCCAGCGATCCAAGCCGATCAACGACATTGCTTTTCATCCGCAGCCTTGAACATTCGGGCGAAAGCCGCGCGGCGGTTTTGACTTCGCACATAGTCCAAGGGCTGCGGCTGGACAAGATACAGGTAGTTCCCTTTGCTCAAATCTTCTTCCGCGTAAGTCGGCTTTTGAGGGTTGTCGACTCGAATCGGACTGATCACCGCGATTTTCAAATCTGGTCTGCGTTGTTTTAACAGGGCAACCGTGCCGAGAAACCCATCACTGTGAAATGCCCCGTTAAGGTGAATCACTTGATACCCCGGGTATGCGTTCAGCGCTTGTAGGATCGATTCGGCCATGGTGTTATCTCTGAGCAGTTGTGCGTCATATTGGTTTTGGCGACGACGACTGTCAGGCTTGGTTTGTTGCTGAAACTCGGAAAACTTTTGTCGGTACTGCGGATTACTCAAAAAAGGCTTGGCGGCAATGGCTTGCTTTTCATTCGCGTGAAGCTTTTCCAGATAAGGTTTTCCTTGTCTGCCGACACAGCGAACGGTTTGCAAGGGTGCATTGGCGGCAATGACTGGTAGATAGTGTTGTTTGGCAAACTCGACCATAGGGCGGTAACTTCCGGCATAATTGGGCCAGGCGTTACTGTTTTTGATAAACACCTTCTCACCGATTTCACCGTCCAGGTAACGATCGATTTGCACTTGATGGTCGCGGTTGAATTGTTCCATGGACAAGATCTGCTCCGGGCGTAACCGATAAAGCGCCGCTTGTAATTCCGCTTCCAGTAAATGGGAGGCTTGATTGCCATGATATTCGCCAATGAACACCACATCAGCATCACGAGTCTGCCGAGCTAGCTGCTCAACGGTCAGTATCTTTCCAGACTTGGCATCAATGACCGTAAAGTCGTATAGGGTGTTTAAAGGGGGTAGGTTGTGGGAGGTTGAGTGAGTAGGCGTGCCTGCACACGCCGATAACAGAAAAGCCAGGCCGATGAGCGCGAAGGCTTTCATTGGTGAGACTTGTTGTCGTGTCTTTTCGGTTTGAAGGTGAATTTCTGGCCGCCCAGCGTCGCTTCATACATCAATCCGCCCTTGGCGATGGTGAACGTGGCCATGCCGCGATAATAGTCCGCTTTTCCGGTAGCATTGTTGGTTCCGCCGCTGGCACCGGTTCCCGTGCCGGTGGTGCCGGCACTGGCCGAGGCGCCTGCAGTGATGGCGACAACGGTCGCTTGCGCACCGAACTCGAAGCCCTCACTGATAAACTCTTCGAAGGCATCTTTATTCTTGAAGAAAATTAATTCGCTAAACGCTTGTCCACCCAACTGAAAGCCGATGGTGCCTTGTACCATGGTCGAATCTCCGACCCAGACCCCTTTTCGATAGACTTTCCCTTCCCCATAAGCGCCGCCCAGGACGAATCCGGCTTTGCCGATGGTCGGAAACAGGGCATATCCGTAAGCGGTCTCAAAATATTTCTGGGTCGCTTTGACCGATTTGAATGACTTGAGCGCATCAGCATAGCTGTCAGCCATCGCTGAAGTGGCTTGAAAAGCGAAAAGTGAAGCGCAAAGAAGTGCAAAACGCAGCAAAGTTTTGTGTGCCATTGAAGAAGAATCCTTATTTGTTTTTGATTGGATTAATAGAGCCCAATTATTCAATAATTCGGTCAAAATAGCAAAACTTAATCGGCTTGTTGAGGTTGCGCCACAAGCTGTCCATGCACAAGTCGCCAGACCTTGGCGGAAGCAGGGGAAACCTTGGGGATTAAGCTTTCGTCGGTGCTGGTCAGGATATGTTGGATGTTCAGCGCTTGCAACAATTTCAACAGCGTTTCTCGGTGGTTGGCGTCCAGCTCTGCCGGTAGATCGTCAATCAACATAATGACTGATTCTCCGCAGGTTTTTTCATAGAGGCTCGCTTGGGCCAGCAACAGAGCACAAACAAACAGTTTTTGCTGTCCGCGCGAGAGCTTGAGCATTGCCTCCTGCCCGTCGAAACGGAATTTGATGTCTGCGCGGTGACAGCCGTACTGGGTATGCCCCTGTTGTGCATCTTTGGGGTAGTTTTGCGTCAGTAACTCGGCAAAGCTATTCGCCGTCTGCGGCCACCCGGTACGGAATCGGCATTCGGGAGGCGTTTCGATCTCCGGCATCAAGGCCTGACAAAATTGGATTAGATAGGGTGACAAGGCTTCGACGTATGCCTGTCGAATGCAATCGATTTTTTCCGCAGCATCGATCAATTGCCTATCCCAAAGTTGCGCCTGAGACTTTGGCAACTTGCTTTTGAGGGCATGATTGCGCTGCTTCAGGGCACGCTGGTACTGCCGCCAGAGCCCGATGAATTCGGGCGTTTGATGGAAACAACCCCAGTCTAGATATTGCCTGCGCGCTTTAGGGCCTTCTTCCAGCAGTCGGTGGCTTTCGGGGGTGAGCAGTTGCACGGGTAGCTTTTCCGCCATTTCCGCCTGGGTTTGTACGGGCATGCCGTCGGCTTTGAGGGAGGCTTTCTCCAGTGTTCTCGTCAGGCCGATGGCATGGGTGACAGCTGCCTGCTCGACTTTCGCAAACAGAGTCAGTGCGGGTTGTTGGTGCCGGATCAAGTGCTGTGGCTTAGCCGTGCGGAAAGAGCGGCCGGTGGATAAGACCCAGATGGCTTCAATCAACGATGTCTTGCCGGCGGCATTGTCGCCGACGATCAGATTCAATCCTGCGCCCAGTGACAAACTTGCCTGTTCGATATTGCGGAAGTGGTGGAGTTGTAATTGAAGCAGTTTGGACAAAGTTGTTTTTCAACCGACAGTGAAAGGCAGAAGAGCAAGGTCAGACATCATGGCGCATCTCTGCCGGATGCGCCGGATTGGCGCTTGCGACTAGAGGCGCATCGGCATAATGACATGCTGACAGTGGCAGGTTTCATCCTGAGTGTCGATCATGCAACTGCTGTTGGCATCTTTCATATAAAGTGTGACCGTTTGCTCGTTCATCGAGTTTAAGACATCGATCAAATAGTTGACGTTGAAGCCGATTTCCATTTCCGCGCCTTGGTAGTCGACCGCCATGTCTTCATGGGACTCATCCTGGTCGGAGTTCTGCGCATGTACTGCCAAAAGGTTTGGAGACAGAGCCAGGCGGATGCCTTTGAATTTGTCGTTCGACAAGATGGCCGCACGTTGTAATAAGCTTCTCAAAAGGTCGCGATCCGTTTGTACCAGTTGATCGTTGTGTTGCGGAATGACACGTTTGAAGTCCGGGAAGCGTCCATCCACCAGCTTACAGGTAAACACGGTTTCCTCGAACTGGACAGTCAAATAATTTTTCGCCAGAGAGAAAGAAATCAGACTATCGTCATCTCCAATCAGTTTCTGCAACTCCAATACCCCTTTACGAGGCAGGATGGCCTGAGTTGCCGTCAACCCTTCCGTTTCCAGAAGTGTCGAGCAGGTCGACAGGCGGTGACCATCGGTGGCCACCACTCGCAAGGTTTGGTGACTGATATCAAACAGCATCCCGTTCAGGTAGAAGCGAACATCCTGACTGGCCATTGCAAAAGCGGTGTGATGAATCAGTTGCTTCAGCTGGTGTTGCTGCATCGAGAACGAAAGCTCTGCCTGCGTCAGGTCAATGGTCGGGAAATCTTCTGCCGGAAGGGTCGATAGTTTGAATTTCGAACGTCCCGCCGACAAGTCGCAGCGCATTTCGTCAAAGCTGAGTACGACCGTCAAGCCATCCGGTAAGGAGCGGATAATGCTGATCAATTTAACGGCAGGTAAGGTCACGGCAAAATCACCATCGCTGGTTTCCAGTTCCGTGGAAGCGCGGGTCTCGATTTCCAAATCCGATGCCGTCACCGTTAAGGTATTTTGACTGACTTGGAATAGGATGTTTCCCAGTATTGGCATGGTCTGGCGTTTTTCAACTACCCCGCCGACGGTTTGAAGGACTTTTAAAAGATTTTCTCGTGATAGACTGATTTTCATCTGGTTACCTATTTGAACGGATCAACTTAATTCATCATCGTTGTCCGCTATTATGCCAAAATATTTTTAAAATCAAATGCCTTCTTGCAAAAGATTTTATGACAACCCGGCTGAAAGCTCACACGCGGTGTTGAGTCGGTGCCGAAGAGTCAGGTTTAATAAAATTTTAGTTGGTGATAATGCGGATTAAACTGTTGTAATCTTCGTCGATTCGATGATCCGTTTCTTTCAATTCCTTGATCTTGCGGACGGCATGCAGCACTGTCGTGTGGTCGCGCCCGCCGAAGGCGTCGCCGATTTCAGGCAAACTGTGACTGGTCAGATCTTTGGAAATCGCCATCGCCATCTGTCTGGGACGAGCGATGTTGCGGGTGCGTTTTTTTGAATGAATGTCGGCAACCCGCACTTTATAGAAGTCAGCGACGGTTTTCTGGATATTGTCCAGAGTGATCATTTTTTGCTGGAGTGCCAACAGGTCCTTCAAGGCTTCCTTAGCGACATCGACGGTGATCATCTGCTGTGTGAACTGAGCAAAAGCGCCAACACGCTTCAGAGCGCCTTCCAGATCACGAACATTGCCTCGCAGTCTTTTCGCGATAAAGAATGCCACTTCGTCCGGCAGAATAAAACCGAATTCGGAAGCTTTTTTCATCAGAATGGCGACCCGCATTTCAAATTCCGGGGGTTCAACGGCAATGGTCAGTCCCCAGCCGAAACGCGATTTCAAGCGATCTTCAAGGCCATCCACTTCTTTCGGAAAACGGTCACTGGTTAAGATAACCTGCTTATTCCCCTCCAGTAATGTATTAAAGGTATGGAAAAACTCTTCCTGGGATTGTTCCTTGTTGGCGAAAAACTGGATATCATCGATCAACAGTGCATCCAAAGAGCGGTAAAAACGCTTGAATTCGTCGATTTTATTGTGT
>JAWVWZ010000115.1:0-5043 GCA_033723505.1 Hydrogenovibrio sp. | reverse complement strand
TTTCGCGCAAGTCACCAAAACCTTCTACCTGATGATCGGGGCGTCTTTGATGTTCTTTTCGCTGATGTCGGTCGGCTATGCGTTTTACGATTACATCCTTCAGTTGCTGCATCCGAAAAATTACAGTCTGGAAAGCATTTTCAAACCGATTATCTCGCTGACCATGGGGTTGGCAATCTTCGATCTGGCGAAAACCCTGTTGGAAAGGGAGGTTTTCTTTAAAGCCTATTCCGACAAGAAAGACGATGCCAGATTGTTGGTGAAGTTTTTAACTGCCATCATCATCGCCTTGTCGATCGAGGCGTTGATTGTGGTGTTCAAAGTGGCATTACATGACCCTACGCAAATGCTGTATGCCTTGTACCTCATTATCGGGGTTGCGTTGATCATTGTCTCTTTGGCGTTTTATAACCAACATGTCATTAAGCAGAATGACCAATGATGTTTTAATCGATGAACGATGAGGCATTAGGAAACCAATCATGAGTCAGCTTGTTATTTTTACCGATTTGGACGGCACGTTATTGAATCATCATAACTATGATTATGAAGGGATTTGTCCGCTGCTGTCCGAGCTGAAAACCCAGGGCATTCCGGTGATCTTGAATTCCAGCAAGACTCTGGCGGAACTGGAGCAGTGGCAGCAGAAACTGGATTTGGATCCGCCGGTGATTGCGGAAAACGGCGGGGTGGTTTTATTGCCGGGCATGGAGGGCCCTTCCAAAGTGTTGATCGGCAAGCCCTATGCGGAAATCCGTTCACTTCTCAAACATTTACGGAAAGTACATGGCTGGGACTTTGAAGGCTTCGGCGACTGGACAGTGGCGGATGTGATGAACAAAACCGGACTGAAGGCCAAGGAAGCAACTCTGGCCAAAGAGCGTGAGGTGACCGAGCCGATTCTGTGGCAGGATTCCGAAGAGAATATGCAGACGTTTCTGGCAATGCTGGAACAGGAAGACTTGACGCTGAAAAAAGGCGGACGCTTCTACCATGTGATGGGCAAACACGATAAAGCCGATGCCATGCAGTTTTTGGTGAATAAGGAATATTTCAGTTGCGGCAGTCTTTGCAAGATCGTGGCACTGGGAGACAGTGATAATGATTTGGCGATGCTCAATTATGCCGACATCGCCATCGTTCTGCCCGCGGCCTCGGGCAAGAAACTGGAAGTGAATGGCGCGATTTACATTGAAGAGACGGCGCCGCAAGGCTGGGTATCGGCGGTGAAAGACGTGGTGGCATCCGAGTCATCACAATGAACGGATACTAAGGGTTAATTAAGCATAGGAGCTTGGGTATGAGTGATTTTTTTCAGAACGGCACGGTAACAACTTTTCATAATTTGACGGACAGACCGGTGGAAGACTTGGAAAAGGAACTCATCGGTTTCAGCCAAACCAAGCCCCTGGGCGTCATTCTCCCCTCGCTTTTCAGCGAACTGGAAGGGCCGGCTTTGGCGCATATTGTCGAAGAGTTGAAAAAGGTGCCTTATCTGACCCAGATTGTGATCGGGCTGGATCGTGCCGATGAAAAGCAGTTCGAATACGCCAAAGAGTATTTCTCTGGGTTGCCGCAGGATTTCAAGATCGTCTGGAATGACGGGCCGAGAATGCAGGCGATTATGCAAAAGCTGAAAGAAAAAGACCTGGCGCCGAAAGAACGCGGCAAGGGCAGTAACGTCTGGAACTGTTATGGTTATATTCTGGCCTCCGATAAAGTTGAAGCGGTGGCGTTGCACGATTGTGACGTGTTGACCTACGATCGCAGTTTGCTGGCGAGACTCATTTATCCGGTGGCGCATCCGACCTTCAACTTCGTGTTTTCCAAAGGCTATTATTCCCGCTACGCCGACGGGAAGCTGAATGGCCGTGCTTCGCGTTTGTTGGTCACGCCTTTGTTGCGAGCGTTGAGAGGGGTGGTCGGCGATGATGCCTTGTTGGAATATCTCGACAGTTTCCGTTATCCGCTGGCGGGCGAATTTGCGATGGATGTGCATTGCCTGAAGGAAATTCGCATTCCGTATGACTGGGGCTTGGAGATCGGCGTGATGTCGGAGGTGCTGCGAAACTATTCTAACCGCCGGGTGTGTCAGGTCGATATCGCCGATGTCTACGACCATAAGCATCAGGATGTGTCCTTTCAGGATAAGACGGCAGGTTTGTCACGAATGAGTCAGGACATCGCCATGTCGTTATTCCGCAAGTTGGCGGTTAGAGGACATCAGTTCTCGCGCAGTACCCTGAGAACCATTCGCGCCAAATATTACCGCACGGCGCTGGATCAGTTGGAATCCTATGCGTTCGATGCCGAGATGAATGGTTTGACGTTGGATCGCCATTCCGAAGAGCAGGTGATTGAGCTGTTTGCAAAAAATATTATGGAAGCCGGTGGCGACTTCATTGAAAGCACGATCGATATGCCGTTTATGCCGAACTGGAACCGAGTGGTCAGTGCCTGTCCGGACATTTTGGACGAAATCCGCCAAGCCGTTGAATTGGATAATGCCTGATCCTCAGGTAAATACATCAAAAGAAAAGGGGAAAGCCTGATGACTGAAGCCGTTTTAAACCGAATTGAAGCCAGACTTCATAAACTCTATTCGGCCGAAGATGCTCAGTATGCTTTTAAACGAATTCACCAGATGATCGAGCCGCCGGTGCAGGTTGTGCCGGAAAAAGTCGAACGCTGGAGTCATGAAGACGTGTTGTTGATTACCTATGGGGATACCTTTCTGGAAGAAGGCGAAATGCCGTTGAAAACTTTGCAGAAGTTTTTGAAAACCCACGTGAAAGATTCCATCAACAACGTCCATATCCTGCCTTTTTTCCCTTACAGTTCGGATGACGGATTTTCGGTAATCGATTACACCATGGTTGACCCGGATTTGGGCGGTTGGGAGCATATCAAGGAACTCAACGATGCCTATCATCTGATGTTCGATTTTGTTGTTAATCACGTCTCCCGTGAAAGTCTTTGGTTTACCGACTATAAAGCCGATATCTCGCCCTATAACCGGTTTTTCGTCGAAATGGAGGGGCATGAAGACGTGTCTCAGGTGACGCGTCCGAGAAACACGCCGTTGCTGGTGCCGGCTTATACCCATCGCGGTCGTAAGATGGTGTGGGCGACCTTCAGTGCGGATCAGATCGATTTGAATTTCAAAGAGGTCGAAGTGTTGATCAAGATGGTGGAGATTCTCTTGCTGTATCTGGAAAGAGGCTCGCGTTTGATTCGTCTGGATGCGATTGCTTTCTTATGGAAAGAGCTGGGCACCAACTGTATTCATCTGCCGGAAACCCATGAAGCGGTGAAGCTGTTTCGCGACATTATGACGCTGGCGAAACCGGAGGCCATTCTGCTGACCGAAACCAATGTGCCGCATGTTGAAAACCTGTCTTATTTCGGCGAGCAAGATGAAGCGCATATGGTGTATCAGTTTGCGTTGGCGCCGTTGGTCTTGCATGCCTTGCATCGCGCCGACGGACAATACCTGACGCAGTGGGCAATGGCGCTGGATCCACCGCCGGAAGGCTGTACTTTCCTGAATTTTACCGCCTCACACGACGGGATCGGGGTGCGTCCGATCGAAGGCATTTTGCCGAAGCGGGAAGTGGATGACCTGATCACCGGCATGCATCGTCTGGGCGGGTTCGTCTCGATGAAAACCAATCCGGACGGCACCGAAAGCCCTTATGAAATCAATATCGCCCTGTTCAGTGCCTGTCGTGAAACCTATCGTTCCAACGGGCCTGACCAGTGGCAGGTGGACCGCTTTATTTGCTCGCAGAACATCATGATGACTTTGCAGGGCATTCCGGCGTTTTATATTCACAGTCTGGTGGCGACCCCCAATGATCTGGATGGCGTGGAAAAAACCGGACGGACCCGCTCGATCAACCGAAAGAAATGGGATTATGAATACCTGCAGGCGTTGATCGAAAGTGGACGCACGTCCAATGCCGAAGTCATTAAACGTTTGACCAATATTCTGCAGCGGCGTAAAAAACATAAGGCTTTCCATCCGGATACGCCGCAAAAAGTCATCGATCTGGGCACGGATTTCTTCGCCCTCTGGCGAGACAGTGAAGATCTGGTGTTTCCGTTGTTGGCGATCCATAACCTCACTAATGAAATCAAAATTCTCAACCTGGCGGAAATCGAGGGCATCGAGCGCCATAGTTACTGGGTGAATTTGCTGGATAACCAAGGCGTGTCCAAAGAAGAAGACAAATATATTCTTCAGCCTTATCAATCGGTTTGGTTGATGCCTGAGTCGGTCGACAGTGTTTCCGCCTTGTGGGCGCCTTACACCGACTAGCCTGCCTGCCTTATTTTAGGGTGTGTATGGTATGAATTGGTGCAGATTTGGCGCGGGCTATTAGACCGAAAACGGGATGAAATTGAGCTAAGTAATTGAATTTCCATAAGATAATCGATTGGGTACACCCCTTGTTATGGATATCATTGTTAAGTTAGAGTGCCTTGTTCGCACAATTGACGCGGTCTCGCGGAGGTTGTGCGAAATTTTTTTCTTATCTCGATCGTCTCGTTTTATTCCCTTCGTTTAGGTTTTCCGGAAATGGTTTCTGAGGTTTCTGCGTCTGCGTTTTGTTGAAAAATGAACGGCTTGCATTGCGTTGAAATAGACAAGTCCCGGGCTTCACAGTAAAATGCATGGCTAAATTTTCAAACACGATTTAAGTAAGAGAACATTCAGATGGGAAGAGCCTACCAAAACCGTAAAGACTCCATGGCCAAAACCTCCAATATGAAGGCTAAGGTCTACTCTAAGTACAGTAAAGAAATCTATGTTTGTGCCAAAAACGGTGGTGCCGATCCGACTGCGAATCTCGCGCTGTCTCATTTGATTGAAAAAGCCAAACAGAACCAGGTACCTGCACACGTGATCGATAAGGCACTGGAAAAAGCTTCAGGCGCTGGCGGCGAAGATTTCGTCACGGTGCGTTTCGAAGGCTTCGGGCCTGGCGGTTGTATGTTGATTGTCGATTGTCTGACCGACAACAACAACCGTACATTCGG
>JAWVWZ010000114.1:0-5075 GCA_033723505.1 Hydrogenovibrio sp. | reverse complement strand
CGGATTGCAATCGCATAATCTGTCGATACTGCATGCCAATACCGCTTATCCGACACCCTATGAAGACGTGAACCTCAAGGCGATGCAAACCCTGAAAGAGCAGTTTTCAGTGAAAGTGGGGCTGTCCGATCATTCTTTAGGAATCGAAGTACCAATTGCTGCGGTGGCAATGGGTGCCGAAGTGATCGAAAAGCACTTTACCCTGGACAAAACCTTACCGGGCCCTGACCATAAAGCCAGTTTGGAACCATTTGAACTTCAAGCAATGGTGACGTCGATTCGCCATATCGAACTGGCATTGGGCAGCGGTAAAAAACAGGCTTCTGCATCGGAAATCGACAATCAGAAGCTGGTGCGCAAGCGGATTGTCGCCAAGCGACCGATTGAAGCTGGAACACTATTCAGTGAAGAAAATCTGACACTGAAACGCGCCGAGCGGGGAGCCTTTGCCACGGACTGGGATAAAATCGTTGGCGAAGTTGCCGAACTGGATTATCAGATAGATGAGGGGATCGAATTATGACATCGAATCATCAGCCATCGATAAATGCCGAGGCCACCGGGCAAAAGCAGGTCGCAATCGTGACCGCCACCCGTGCCGAATATGGTTTGCTTTCCAACTTGATTGGCGCGGTTGACGATCATCCGAAGCTGGCTCTTCAGCTTTATGTGACCGGTTCTCATTTATTGCCGGAACAGGGGATGACCATTGACCAGATAAGGCGAGACGGCCATGAAATCACCGCCGAAGTACCGATCTTGACGCCAGGGGAGCGCCAGACCGATTTACAGGTTTCCCTGGCGACCGCCAATGCGTTGAAAGGCTTTGCTTTGGCCTTCGAGAAATTCCGACCGGATATTCTGGTCGTGCTCGGTGACCGTTATGAGTTGCTTGGCATTTGCTCTGCAGCGCTGCTGGCGCATATCCCGATCGTGCATATCCATGGCGGAGAAGTCACCGAAGGTGCGATGGATGAAGCCATCCGTCATGCGGTCACCAAGCTGGCGCATTTGCATTTCGTCGCTGCTGAAGCCTATCGGCAGCGGGTGATTCAGATGGGCGAACAGCCCGATCGGGTTTTCAATGTTGGCGCGCCGGGTCTGGATGTTATCCAGAACATGGATTACCTTTCCAAGCAGGCTTTGGAAGACGATTTGGGCATGAGTTTTTCATCACCGCTGTTTTTGGTCACCTATCATCCGGTTTCCTGGGGAAAAACCGAAGGCATGGTCGCCCTGGAAAACCTTTTCAAAGCCATCGAAAACTTTCCGCATGCCACCGTGATTTGGACCGCAGCCAATACCGATGCCAGCGGGGATGAATTGAATCATCGGGTGCGAGAATGGGTTGCGGAAACGAATATCAACGCCGAGTTTGTCACCTCTTTGGGATCTCAGCGCTACTTGAGTCTGATGAAACTGTGTGATGCGGTGATTGGTAATTCGTCCAGCGGCATTATCGAAGCGCCGGCAATGGGCGTGCCGACCATCAATATCGGTGAACGCCAGGCGGGTCGGCTTCGTGCGGCGTCCATTATCGATTGTGATGAGGGGGCCTTGAGCATCGAACAGGCGATCGAGCATGCCCTGTCTCAGCCTTTTCAAGCCTTGTTGTCGCAAAGCCAGTCGGTCTACGGACAGGGCGAGTCGTCACAAAAAATGGTCGAGATTCTGGAAGCAACACTGTTTTCGGACAGTAAGACCTTTTCCGCCAAATCTTTTTACGATTTGGAGTCGCATACTTGAGTGTAGATGCCCAAACGATTTACCTGTTAATTGGGACGCCGACGGAATTCAATGCGTACTGGCATGAACGCCTCCGACAATCCGAGGGACAATGCCACTTTCTGCTCGATTTATCCGAAGAACCGCAAAAGGCGGTCACCTTGCCGGAACAGGTAACCTGCATCCCGTATCAAGCGGATCTGGTGACAGCTATATTGCCGTTTTACCCGTATCTTGCCGGTCAAGCGTTGGAAATCGCGACTCTGTCTGCAACCAATTCGCGGGCATCGGCACTGATGCAAACGCTTCCCGAAACGCTGGAAACCTTGCAGTATTTCAAGCTCCGCGCGGATTATTCCGAGTATGCGACCAATGCCTTTTTGAACCTATTCGATTTGACTCGGCCGATCATCGAATTTTCCGAGGCTTATGAAGGCAAAACGGCTGTGGTATTGGGGGCGGCGCCGTCCTTGGATCAATATTTGCCTTGGATCCGATCTCATCAGGACAAACTGGTGATCTTTGCTGTTGCACGCTTGGCGAAGCGTTTGGATGCCGAGGGCATTTGCCCCGATTTCTGGGTGGCATCCGATCCGACCGATGCCTCTCTGGCACATGCCGAAATGCTGGAAACTTTCCATGACCGCAGCGCATTGATCGTGCAGCCCTATGCCGCACCGCAGCTACTGGAAAAATGGGGAAGCGAAACACTTTATTGGGGACCCAAGTGGCCGCAGCTTAGCAAAGACTTCACTCAGGAACAAAATGTCGAAGTGGAGGGCGGCACGGTCGCCAATCTGGCGATTGTCTCCGCGTTGGGAATGGGGTGCCGGCAGGTTTATTTGGCCGGGCTGGATTTTTGTTTTGCCGATTCAGAGCAGACTCATACTCATGGCAGCCTTGAAGTCGGTCATGCGAATGGCTACGAGGGAGATGATACGCTGGAAAACTATCGCGGAGAATTTTGTGCGACCACACCGGAATTCAAGTCGGCGGTGGAAGCCTTGCCGCAGCAATTGGCGGTGCTGACAGAGCGCTATGGCCTGTCGCCGAATTATGCTTTATGGCAACTGAATCCCGGCGCGGCGAAAATTCAGGGGGTGGAACTGTCCGAGCTGAACGATGCCAGCCTGCCCTTGGAGGGCAAGCCGCCGATCCAATCCGTTCTGCAAGCCCTCCGTCAAGCGCCCGACGCTCGGCGTCAGGCACTTCAAAAGATTCTGGCCGAAGCGCACCGACACCAACAGCGCTACCGTGAGATCAACCGGTTGTGCGTGAAGACGCTTCAGGACTTTAAGCGGACGTCGGAATCGGCCATGCAGTTAGCCGCGGAGGCTGAAGCGTTTAGGCAGAAAATCGCCAGGGCCGATAAGAAGTTGACGAAGCTGACGCAAACGGAAGCGGCTTTTCTGCAAAGGTTCGGGTTCGATTTTTTCGCAGAAACCATCCAATGGGCACAACAACTGGAGCAACAACCCGGCGATGCGGTATTGATCTATCGTTATTTCCGTGCCTTATTCGATGCCTACCGACAAACCATGGAACAGCTGATCCCTTTGATGCAAGCCGTCGAGGAAAAAGGGCGTTTTTTGCTGGCGGAACTGGCTGCGGAGGGTGATTTTGAACAGTTGGCAAGGCTTTGGCTAGAGAAAGACAAGCCGCACCGTTTTTTGCCTTGGTGTCAAAAAGAAGCGCAAAGGATGGAAAAGGCCGAGCAATCGAATCCCGAGCTTTATCTGGAATTACAACGTCTGCTCGTCGCGCAACAGGCAGAGCAGCTTGAACTGGCGAAACACACGTTTGCACTTTTATCCCGGAATTTACATAAAATTCAGGCAATTAGCGCAAATGGTCCCCGGTAAACCCCGGGCGAACGGGGAGAAATCTGCCGGAAAGATTCAATTTAGGGTCGATTTTTAGTATAACTTGCCGATATAAGATAAAAAGAAACACACTCAGAGGAAACACGATTACATGTCATTTCTAATTCCAAAACCGAAACCTGTCGATCTGTCTCAATTCGAATTGCCGGAAGACCAGTTGGCGACTAAATATGGCCTTCCTAAAGACGTTAAATTCTGTAAGAAATGTACCATTTCCAACCAGCGTCCGAATTCGGCGGTGGAATACAAACATACCAAGGATTCGAAAAAAGCGACCATCAATTTCGATGAGGAGGGAGTGTGTGATGCCTGTCGCGTAGCCGAGGAAAAGGAACACACCATCGACTGGGGGATGCGCGAAGAAGAGTTGGAAGCCTTGTGTGACAAACACCGCTCCAAGGACGGTTCCTATGACTGCCTGTTGCCTGGCTCCGGCGGTAAGGACAGTTTCTATGCGTCGCATATCCTGAAAGAAAAGTACGGTATGCATCCGTTTACCGTGACCTGGGCGCCGCATATTTATACCGAATGGGGCTGGCGTAATTTTCAGCGTTGGATTCACGCCGGTTTCGACAACCAGTTGATGACGCCGAACGGACGTGTGCATCGTTTGTTGACCCGCCTGTCGGTGGAAAAACTGTTCCACCCGTTCCAGGCGTTTATGATCGGACAGAAAGCCTTGGCACCGAAAATGGCGGCGATGATGAATATCCCTCTGGTGTTCTTCGGAGAAAACGAAGCCGAATACGGTAACCCGAAAGGCGATACCGAAAAGGCGCAGCGTGACTGGCAATATTTCACCATGACCGACGAAGCCGACATCAATATCGGCGGCGTGTCGATCAAGTCCTTGAAAGAAGATTTCGGGCTGGAAAAAGCGGATCTCGACCCTTATATGCCGGCCGACCCGCAGAAGCTGAAAGAAACCGGAGTGGAAGTGCATTATCTGGGCTATTACCTGAAATGGCATCCACAAAGCTGCTATTACTACGCCCACGAGCATGGCGGGTTTGAAGCCTCACCGGAAAGAACACCGGGCACCTATTCCAAGTACAACTCCATCGATGATAAGATCGACGATTTCCATTACTACACCACCGGCGTGAAATTCGGCATCGGGCGAGCGACCTATGATGCCGCGCAGGAAATCCGTTCCGGCGACATCGACCGAGAAGAAGGCGTGGCGCTGGTCAAGCGTTTCGATATGGAGTTTCCGGAACGGTTTGCCGACGAGATTTTCCAGTATTTGAGTATTCCGGAAAAAGAGTTTCCGATTGCCTCGAAAATGTTTGAAGAACCGATTATGAACCGCGAGTATTTCGATACCCTCACCGATACCTTTCGTTCTCCGCATTTATGGAAAAAGGAAAACGGTATTTGGGTGCAGCGTCACACGGTCTGGCAAGAGGGTTAGGCGCTGAGATGATCCGTCTAATCCCCCGTCTTGATATTAAATCCTCGCATCTG
>JAWVWZ010000113.1:0-5143 GCA_033723505.1 Hydrogenovibrio sp. | reverse complement strand
CTAGCCAGTGCGGCTCTTAATCTTTCCATCCAGCGTTGTGCAGTATGGCGTTGATTCTGTTGCAGATCGCCGAACACGGATGAAGTTTTTTGGTGCAAAGCGGCCATATGGCGGGCGAGAGACTGCAGAATCGAGTCAGTCAGATCGGATGAGGTCAAAGGCCTGCCTGGCAGGAATCCAGTTTGGGTCAAAAGAATCCCGTCCTGCAGAGATTGCTGACCTTGCAGAGCGGGAATTCGCAATGGTGACAGATGTTCGATCATAGGATAGAGTTGGGGAAACTGGGCAATTTGGGTTTCCAGAGTGACGTCAAAGCAGGTCGACATCCATTGCCAAAAGTCGGACGCATGACGGTTGGACGGATTAGGAACCTTGATGACCCGTTTATCATGGTTGTCTTCAACCATAAAAATCTGGTGCGAACTGTCTGCAAACGGACTCGGATGTTCCTGAATGTCAGCGCTGTCCGACAACTGTAGGGTTTGGCGAATGGTACGGGAAGTCTGCATGTTCTGACCGACGCGTTAAATAAAGCTATTCTACCCGGGTTGCCCAGGGTTTGTCAGTCTTCGGGGAGGAATGCCGCCCAGAGTGCGGTATTTCGGGCGGCGAGTGCTTATGTTATTTTAAGATCATGGGGCGCATAGTGACCAGTTCTTCCGCCGAGCTGGGGTGGATCGCGATGGTCGCATCCAGATCGGCCTTGGTTGCCCCCATTTGCACGGCAACGGCAAACCCTTGTAGCATTTCGTCTGCGCCATCCCCGACAATATGAATGCCGACAACTTTTTGCTCTTCGCCGACGCATACCAGTTTCAGGGCCGTTTTGATCTGGTGCTCGGTAAAGGCGTAACGCATCGGGGTAAAGACGGAGGTGTATACCTGAACGTTGTCGTGACCGTATTGGCTGCGAGCATCATGCTCCGCCAAGCCGATAATGCCGACCGGCGGATGGGAGAAGACGACTGTCGGCACCTTGCTCAAATCCATCTTCAACTCCGGCTGGTTGTTATACAGTCTTTCCGCAAGGTAACGGCCGGCGCGGATAGCGACCGGCGTTAATTGTGCCTGTCCTGTCACGTCGCCGATGGCATAAATATTCGGCACCTTGGTTTGATGGTATTCGTTGACGTCGATAAATCCGCGACCATTGACTTCGAGTCCGACATTTTCCAACGCCAATGGCTCGGTGACCGTCTCGCGGCCGACTGCCCAGATAACCTGGTCGTAACCTTCCAGGCGTTGGCCGTCTTCCGATTCAATGGTCAGGGTGCCGTCGTCGGCACGCATCAGTTTTTTCACTTTGAAATGGTATTCTTTATGGATGCCGCTTTCGATCATGGCGTCGGTCAAGGTTTCGCGCACCATGTCGTCAAAGCCTCTCAAGACCAGATCCTTTCGGCTTAACAGGGAAGTATCCGTTCCCAACGCCTGCAAAACGCCGGCGATTTCCACGGCGATATAGCCGCTTCCGATGACGGCTGCTTTTTTAGGCTGTTCTTTCAACTCGAAAAATCCGTCGGAAGTGATGCCCAGTTCGGCATTTTCGGTTTCGTTCGGGACGAAAGGTTTGCCGCCGGGGGCGATCACGATGGTTTCGGCGGTATAATGCTTGCCGTTGACCGAGACAGTGTTTTTATCGACCAGGCTCCCCCATCCATCGAGCACGTCGACGCCGCAGTCTCTCATATAGCCGCCGTACCAGGTGGTGATATTGCTGATGTAATGTTCTCTACGTTTGACCAGTTCCGACCAGTCGAATCCCTTGCGATCGACGTTGAAACCATAATCTTTTGCATCGCGGATCGCCTCTGCAATATGAGCGCCGAACCACATGACCTTTTTCGGAACGCAGCCGATGTTGACGCAAGTTCCGCCAAGCTTATTGGCTTCGACCACGGCACATTTTTTACCATATTCTGCGGCACGTTCAACGACGGATAAACCGCCGCTTCCGGCGCCGATCGCGATCAAGTCATAATCATATTGCATAAAAGTATCGTCCTTGTTGAGTCAAATAAGCATTTGTTTGCCGCCATAGCTTTCTTTCGAAGGGCGTTTGGCAAACAGATGCACATTCTATCCGAATTGATTTGAGGTTGAAAATCTACCAGGCGGGGCATGCCCGCCCGGTGTTCAGTTGTCCCGGTTGGGACGAAGGTTTAGGCTTTCGCCAGGTAAGCGTCCAAATCTTCGGAACCGCCGATCAGCTGACCTTCGATAAAGACTTGAGGCACAGTGTCGGCATTTGCAACCGCTCGAAGAGAGCGTGAAGTGACGCCGGTATTGGCGACGCTGATTTCTTCATAGGCAATGCCTGCATCTTCCAATGCCGCTTTCGCTTTTGCACAGAAAGGGCAGCCCGGTTTGGTGAAGATGGTGGCAACTTTTGATGGCTTGGCATTCGGGTTGATGTAATGCAGCATGGTGTCCGCATCTGAAACCTCAAAAGGGTCGCCTGGCACATTCGGTTCGATGAACATTTTTTCCACCACACCGTCTTTGACCAGCATCGAGTAACGCCATGAACGTTTTCCGAAGCCAAGGTCAGCCTTGTCGACCAGCATGCCCATGCCGTCGGTGAATTCGCCATTGCCATCTGGAATCAAAGTGACGTTGGTCGATTCCTGATCCTTTGCCCACTCATTCATCACAAAAGTATCGTTGACGGAGATGCAGACGATTTCGTCGACACCATTTTCGAAGAATACCGGTGCCAATTCGTTATAACGCGGCAAATGGGACGAAGAGCAAGTCGGCGTGAAAGCTCCCGGTAGAGAGAACACCACAACGGTACGTCCTTTGAAAATATCGTCACTGTTGACATTAACCCATTCATTGTTCTGACGGGTTGGCCATACCACGCTCGGGACTTTTTGACCTTCTTTGTTTTCAAATGTATTAGACATAATTCCTCCATAGGATGTGATAGAAAAACAATTTCATGTGTTCGGAAGCTATTCTAGGAAAAATTGGCGCTTTAGTGAAATCAATTGTTTTTAAGTTTTTGATAGTATTTAGCTATCAAGATAATCTCTCACGAATCACCCATTCTTTTTCACCGTCTGACGAAATTTTTGCATTACAATCGCCCTTAAGCCATTAAAACAAAAACCGTTGATTTAAGGAAGATAAGATGACTTGTGGTTGCCAAAATTCGACCGGGGAATTTGAGGTAAAGATGATGAAAGAAGCCGTCAAGCTGTCCCGAGACAAGATGATGGACGGTGCCGGCGGGCCATTTGGTGCTTTGGTAGTGAAAGATGGGGAAATCCTCTCGAAAGGCTTTAATCAGGTCACCTCTGTGAACGACCCGACCGCACATGCCGAGATTGACGCCATCAGAAAGGCCTGTCATCGATTGGGGACCTATGATCTTTCGGGGTGTGATATCTATACCAGTTGCGAACCCTGCCCAATGTGCCTGGGTGCGATTTACTGGGCGCATCTGGACAAGATCTATTACGCAAGCAGTCGTGATGAAGCGGTGGTCGCCGGGTTTCAGGATGCTTTCATTGAAGACGAGCTGGTTAAGCCCGTCGCGCAGAGAAAGATTCCGATGATCCGTGTGCCGGTCGAGGGGGCGATGCTTCCTTTTGAGTTGTGGTTAGAAAAAGCTGACAAGAAACTGTATTAAATGCGGTGATCTTGGCGAACTTAAAGCGATTCCAGCCCAAGTCGATGACCCAAAACGGATTGAAATAAACCTGTCTTCCCTAGTTTTCTATTTTTTTGGCGTCATAAAAATGTAATAAAGTCTAAATAAAGCGAAAAATGGCGTTAAAAATCATAAACATCCCTACTGAAACGCTAAAAGCTTGAAAATACAGTTATTTTTTGTTATAGTATCCGTATATTAATAACCCGAAAGGTTAATTTTATCTTTTTTTCAGATGTAGTTAATACACTGTCATTTGCGTTTAGGCGCTTTTCTTTCTTAGACCAATGTTGGTCGAGTCTAATCCAAAGGACCTGTCCTGAGGAATCAATCGTATGGCACTGCCATAAGCCCCAACTCTGTGCGTTGTTAAATGTACCGACGTGTCGGTTTACACCTGCCATAGTCAATAGCGTTTCTTTGTCGTCACGCTTTCAAACCATATTGCTACGATTGGTTGAACTTTTAACCATCAATAACGTAGAACAGAAACATGGAAACATCATCACAAAATAAAGACTCATTAATTTTCCGTAAGCCGGAATTGCAGGACGGTCACGCCATTTATCAACTGATCAAGGCTTGTCCGCCATTAGATGTCAATTCAAGCTATTTATATTTTCTGCAGGCGTCACACTTTGCCGATACCTGTATCGTTGCGGAGAAAGACCAGGAAATTGTCGGGTTTATTTCGGCTTATTTCCGCCCGGATGAGCCCCGCTCCCTGTTTGTTTGGCAGGTGGCCGTGGCGGAATCCGCTCGGGGAATCGGCTTGGCAAAACGGATGTTGGAGGCCTTGCTGAAAAACCAGGAGAACAGTTACTTTACTGAAATCACCTGTACCATCAGCCCGTCCAACAAACCGTCGCAAGGGCTGTTTAAATCTTTTGCCAAGGCGTTTGATCTAGAGTTAAGTACCGAACCGTTTATTACGGAAGAAGATTTCGGTGACGAAGGCCATGAAGCGGAAGACCTTTATGTGTTGACGGCGCCGACCAAACAGAATTTAATTAATTACCTATTTTAAAAAACTATTTTTCAAGGAATGCACAATATGAATTTAGATATCTTTAACAAATACGAATCTGAAGTTCGTGGTTATATCCGTTCGTTCCCTGTCGTATTCGACACATCGAAAATGGCTGAAATCTGGGATGTCGATGGGAAACGTTATATCGACTTTTTTGCCGGAGCGGGCGCGCTGAACTACGGGCATAACAACCCTGAAATCAATGACGCAGTCATCAAGTATCTACAGCGTGACGGAATTGGTCATGCGTTGGATATGGGAACCGTCGCCAAAAGCGAGTTTATCGAAAGCTTCGTGAAAAACATTCTCGAGCCGAGAAAGCTTGACTATAAGCTACAGTTTGTCGGTCCGACAGGTACCAATGCAATCGAGACCGCATTGAAGATCGCCCGTAAAGTCAAAGGGCGTAAGCAGGTGATGTCTTTCACCAACGGTTTCCACGGGATGTCGATGGG
>JAWVWZ010000112.1:0-5187 GCA_033723505.1 Hydrogenovibrio sp. | reverse complement strand
GGTCAAAGACTATATTTTGCGTGATTACGCCAAAAACCAACCATCGGCGACTTCCTTGACCGGCACGCAAAACATTTATGTCAACAAAGATGCCACGATCATGGGGGCCGAGTTTGATATGACCTATCATATGACCCACGCCCTGGATGTCGGCACGCAATTGTCCCTGACCCAAGGCCGCAACACGACCGACAACCGCAACTTGAGCAATATCGCCCCTCTGAGCGGCAACCTGAACGCGAAATACACCGCTCAGAACTGGTATACCGGTGGGCGCTTCAATTTCGCAACCGAACAGTCGACGGTCAATACCGAATACGGCGAAAGCAAAACGCCGGCTTGGAGTACTGTAGACCTATTTGCCGGCTACCAGGTCAACAAAACCTTCCAACTACAGGCAGGTGTAGACAACTTGTTCGATCACGCTTACTATAACTACTTGAATCGCACAGACAGCTTGACAGGGACCGGCTATAAAGTCATGGAGCCGGGACGTAACCTGTGGGCGAGAGTCTCAGCTAACTTTTAACAACAGACAGGTCGATCATGCCCAATCGTAAATATGCCGTTTTCCTGCTCGCACTGCTGACTTCAGCAGTCATGGTAGGTTATTACGTCTATAGCAAATCGGTCGGGCATACTCCCCTGGCCTTGTCTTCACCGCCAAAAGGCGGAGACTTTACCGCCACATCGAACCAGGGGCCGGTCTCACTGTCCGATTTCAAAGGCAAATGGGTTTACCTCTATTTCGGTTATACCTTTTGTCCGGACATCTGCCCGACCAACCTTGGCAACCTGTCGGCGGCATATCATCAATTGACACCGAAAGAAAAAAACCAGGTTCAATTTCTGTTCTTTTCGGTCGATCCGACTCGGGATACCCCGAAACGGCTCGCCGAATACAGCCGTTATTACGACATGAACCTGATCGGCATGACTTCGGACAAAGCTAACATCGACCATGTCACCCAACAATACGGTGCCGTCTATGCCATTCACCGTGAAGCGAAAGACCCCGACAATTACTCCGTCGACCATTCCGCCTTCACCTATGTCATTTCCCCGCAAGGGAAATTGGTCACGCAACTTCCCCATGGCACGGACGCACAAGCTTTTTTACAAAACATACGCCATAACCTTAAAACTCAATAAAGGAGTTACTTATGAAATGGTTCAATAAAACCCTGACTGCCTCACTGGTCATTTTCGGCGCTTTCACCTTCAGCGGCATCGCCTATGCAACCGCGGAACCGGAAGCACAAAAAATCACTGTCTCCAACGCCTATGCACGGGAAGTCCCTCCAAATGCCATGGCCAGCGCCAGCTTCATGATGCTGAAAAACAGTAGCGGCAAGGACATCTACCTGGTTGAAGCGAATTCTGCTGCGGCCAAAACAGTGGAATTACATACCCACGTACACGACAACGGCGTGATGCGGATGCGCCAGGTGCCTGACATCAAAATCCCGGCACATGGTATGACCATGCTACAACCCGGCGGCTACCACATCATGTTGATCGGCCTGAAACAACCTCTTGTCAGCGGCCATCAAATCCAGGTTACCCTGACATTCAAAGACGGCAGCCATAAAACCGTTGAAATGCCCGTCAAATCGGTTATGGGCATGCAAATGCAACACCACTCGATGTAACCTTTCTCAAGCCTTAAAACACCCTGACTCTCCTATCGCATCCAAGATGTTTTAAGGCTTTTCACTTGAAAAAAATCCGCAAACCTCTATATTAGTCGAACTGCTAAAACGATAGAGAACATAAAAATATGAAATTCAATAAGATATCTTTGTTTGCGGCGACTTTCAGCGCACTCTTCCTGACCCAGGCTTTGGCCGCCGAAAAGCCCGTTAACAAGCCCGGCCCCATCGAGCCGGTCGACAAAGCAAGAAACATTGACCTGTGCGTCGGTTATGCAACCTTGAAAGACCCTGCCAAAAAAGAAGCCGTCATCAAAGAATTGGATAAACGTACCCAACTGAGCGTCAAGGACCATGAAAACCTTAAAAAAGGTATCATCGAACCGGGTAACACTACCTGTGGGATGTACATGATTTTAGGCAAGCCGTTGAAAGAAGATGGCGTCTGGTTGCGTCCGATGGTTTACAAGGTTGTTCACGTATACCCTAAACATTACTATGTCACCCAAATGGGCATGGTCATGAAAAAATACGAACGCAAACCGGGCGTCATGCCGCCTAAATTGATTGAAAAGGCGCCGAAAGAACAAGGACCACCGGTGTTGTTTGAAGCGCCGGGCGGAAGACCGGTTCACCCGCAGCCTTAAATTTCGTCTGTCCCAAGGTTCGGCTTTACCATAAGCCGAACAGTCCCTTTGCTTGACGCCGTCCACTGTTCTACTGGATTAACAGGTAAAGACTGATTAAAATAGCGTCATTGTTTTTAAATTTAACCTCTGAGTAGTTTTCAACTCAGTCAAAACGAGTAGGATCAAATGACACAAGACGAATTAAAACAAGAAGTCGCCAAAGCAGCAATCGAATACGTGGTACCCGGCACCATCATCGGTGTCGGCACCGGATCAACTGCCAATTTCTTTATCGATGAACTGGCCAAAATTAAAGGCAAAATCGAAGGCACGGTCGCCAGCTCCGAAGCGTCTGCCGAACGTCTGAAAGGTCACGGCATTCCGGTATTGGACTTGAACTCGGTTGCAGAAATTTCCGTTTACATTGATGGCGCTGACGAAGCGGATCCTGGCCTTCATTTGGTTAAAGGCGGCGGCGGCGCCCTAACACGTGAAAAAATCGTGTTGGCGGTTGCGGATAAATTCGTCTGTATCGCCGATGAAAGCAAGAAAGTCGATGTTCTGGGCAAGTTCCCGCTACCTATTGAAGTCATCCCAATGGCGCGCAGCTATGTCGCTCGCGAAATCGTTAAGCGTTTCGGTGGCGAGCCGGTTCTGAGAGACGGTTTTGTGACGGATAACGGCAATGTCATTCTGGATGTTCACGGTCTGGAAATTGTCGACCCAGTGGCATTGGAAACTGAATTAAATGGCATCGTCGGTGTGGTTACCAATGGATTGTTCGCCGCACGCAAAGCCGATGTTTTCCTATGTGGAACGGCCAACGGCGTCGAAACCATCGAAGCCTAACGCGCTGTTAAATCGGTCACCCCGTTGACACGAGGTGGCCAACATGGGCGAAATCGCCCCCAGCCAAAGAAGCTTTTGTCTTCTTTTATCGCCCTGCATTACTTGTTAAGAGAAATCGATTATGAACACCCTCGGTAGTAAAATTTTCGGATTACTGGTCATTGTATTACTTGGCACACTTGCCTATGTCACCCTGTTTTCGGGCGGCCTCGGCAAAGCCCCTGACATCCAGATCAAAACGGCCTCCAATCAGATGATTTCTCTCGACCAGCCGATGAAACCGGTGTTGGTGAATTTTTGGGCGACCTCTTGTCCCGGCTGTGTCTCTGAAATGCCCCATCTGGCACAAATCAAAAGACAATTCGGCGACAAATTCGAATTGGTTGCGGTTTCAATGGATTATGACCCTCAAGAGCAGGTGGAAAAATTCATCAGCAACCATCACTACCCTTTTTCCTACATTATGGATAAGGACGGCAAGATGGCCAAGGCTTTCGGCGGCGTTCTGTTAACGCCGACCAGCTTCCTCATCGCGCCCAATGGCAACATTGTCTACCAGAAAGTCGGTGAACTCGACTACGACATTGTCACCAAGAAACTACAACAAATGACACCGGATTTATAAGCTTATCCGCCTTCGCTCGAAACGTTAAACAGAAACACAAAAGGACTCCTACATGACCCACTCACACGATCTATTTATGGCTGCCCAGAAACATATTCCCGGCGGAGTGAACTCTCCTGTGCGAGCGTTTAAAGGAGTCGGTGGGGACCCGGTTTTCTTCAAATCTGCCAAGGGTGCTTATTTGACCGATGCCGACGATAAACAATACATTGATTACGTCGCCTCCTGGGGGCCGGCAATTTTAGGGCACGCCCATCCGGAAGTCATTCGTGTTGTACAGCAACAGGCCGAGCAAGGCCTAAGCTTCGGCGCACCGACTGAAATCGAAACGACCATGGCCGACCTGGTGTGCGATTTGATTCCATCCATCGATTTGATTCGCATGGTCAGCTCCGGTACCGAAGCCACGATGACCGCGATCCGTTTGGCACGTGGCTATACCGGGCGTGACAAAATCGTCAAATTCGAAGGCTGTTACCACGGTCATTCGGATTCCCTGTTGGTCAAAGCCGGATCCGGCGCCCTGACCCTTGGCGTGCCGTCTTCTCCGGGCGTACCTGCCGCCTTGGCGGAAGAAACCCTGACGCTGACACACAATGATTCCGACGAAGTCCGCAAAGTCTTTGCCGAGATCGGCGATCAAATCGCCTGTATCATCGTCGAACCGGTTGCCGGCAACATGAACTGTATTCCGCCGGAAGAAGGCTTTCTGCAAACTCTTCGCGATGTCTGTGACGAACATGGGACGGTTCTGATTTTTGATGAAGTCATGTGTGGCTTCAGAGCGGGACTGACTGGTGCTCAAGGCCGCTATGGCATCACGCCGGATTTGACGACCTTCGGGAAAGTCATCGGCGGCGGCATGCCGGTCGGCGCTTTCGGAGGCAAACGGGAGATCATGGAAAAAATCGCGCCCCTCGGACCGGTCTATCAGGCGGGCACTCTTTCCGGCAACCCGATTGCGATGGCAGCAGGTTTGAAAACGCTTGAACTGATCAGCGAACCGGGGTTCTTCGACGCGTTGGAAGCCAAAACCACCAAATTGGTCAATGGCTTACAGGCGGCTGCCGATGAAGCGGGCATTCCTTTCACGACCAATCAGGTCGGCGCGATGTTCGGCTTCTTCTTCAATACAGAGAAAAATATCCGTCGTTTCTCGCAAGTCGCACAAGGCAATATGGAACAGTTCAAGGCCTTCTATCACGGCATGCTGGATGAAGGAATCTACCTGGCACCTTCCGCATTTGAAGCCGGCTTTGTGTCTTCCGCCCACACCGATGAAGACATTGAAAAAACCATTCAGGCGGCCAAAAAGGTCATGGCGACCCTTTAATCCAATCCAATATCTGCCAGGCAGGGGTCTGGCGGATTCGATTCCCGTCCAACACGCCCGATTCCCCAGATGCAACCAACCTTCCAAATCGACACCCTG
>JAWVWZ010000111.1:0-5202 GCA_033723505.1 Hydrogenovibrio sp. | reverse complement strand
TCATAGGACAGCATCTGCTCGGTCAAAGCCGGTACTTCCTGTTCACTGACCTCTCCTT
The DNA here is from genome assembly GCA_033723505.1 of Hydrogenovibrio sp. Taxonomy (GTDB): domain Bacteria; phylum Pseudomonadota; class Gammaproteobacteria; order Thiomicrospirales; family Thiomicrospiraceae; genus Hydrogenovibrio. The sequence continues at coordinate 5,144 of JAWVWZ010000111.1, read as the reverse complement.
GAATCGGAACCGAAGCAATACTCAACGGCAATGGTTTCTGCATGGTGGAGGCCACTGCAACCCACAGCAGTCCGATCGCAGAAGTAAAGGCAAAAACACCATCAATGCCGTAATGCTGATAACTCCAACCTCCGGCAAACCCGCCCAGAGCGGCACCAAAAAACTGACTGCTCGAGAACACGCCGCTGGCAGTCCCTTTTTTATCCGCCGGAGACAACTTGACCACCAAAGAAGGCAAGGAAGCTTCCAGAAGGTTAAACGCCGTGAAAAACACCAAGAGAATGACAAAGATCCAGCCATAACTCGTCGGCAAGGACAACAATGCCAATTGCACCAATACTATGGCGGCAATCGCACCGACAAACATTTGCTTCATGCGTCCTTTGGATTCCGCCTGGATAATAAAAGGCACCATCAACACGAATGACAATAACATCACCGGCAAATACAATTCCCAGTCATGCATCGAATCAAGTCCGGCGTGATCGCGGATCATCAACGGCACCACCACAAACATCGCAGTCAGGATGGCATGGAGAATGAAGACACCCATATCCAAACGTAGCAATTGCGCATTTTTCAACACATCGCGAAACTGGCTCGGATCAACTTCCGCCTCCCTCTGGAAGGTCTGGTTTTCGATCTTCGGTACGGCAAAAATCACCAACAGAATGCCAACAACCGCCAACAATGCAATGACCCAAAAAATGCCCCGCACGCCAAACCATTCCGCCAGAATCGGCCCGATAATCAAAGACAGGGTAAAGGAGAAACCAATGGTCATGCCGACGATCGACATCGCACGCAAACGGAACTGCTCAGTGACCAGATCCGCCACCGATGCCATCAATACAGCAGCCACCGCGCCCATCCCTTGAATGGCTCGCCCGACGATCATCATTTCAATCGAATCGGCCATGGCACACACGATCGAGCCGAACATAAAGATCAGCATACCGGCGATAATCAAGGGCTTACGACCAAAACGGTCGGACAACATCCCGTAAGGGATTTGCAAAAACGCCTGTGTCAGACCATAAATCCCCATGGCAATCCCGATTTGGGTGCCGGTCACATCCTTGAATTCTTGTTGCGCAAAAAGCGCAAACACGGGAAAGATCATAAAAAGGCCCAGCATTCGGGTAGAAAAAATTCCGGCAATCGAAAGCGCCGCCTTCTTCTCGCTAGGTTGCATAGTGTGATTGATAGAAGACATGTTTTAACCTAAAGATTTATGTAAAACGTTTGAAGTCATACGATGCCCATGACACAGCTACATCCGTGTCTGTATCAATGGAACCGACCTAAAATTGAAGGCTGATTATAACATTGAAAGTGTCTTTAAAGGATTGAAGAAACCTGCATTTTGCTATAATGGTGGTTTGAAAATTACATTTGAGTTTAGAGAATGCTAGAAGAAATTATCGTCCGCGGTGCACGGACCCATAACCTGCAAAATATCGATGTCAGTTTACCACGTGACAAGCTGATTGTGATTACCGGTTTGTCAGGTTCAGGGAAGTCTTCTTTAGCTTTCGACACGATTTATGCCGAAGGCCAAAGACGCTATGTCGAATCTCTTTCGGCCTATGCTCGCCAATTCCTGTCAATGATGGACAAACCCGATATCGATCACATCGAAGGACTTTCTCCGGCAATCTCTATCGAGCAGAAATCCACTTCTCACAACCCACGATCCACCGTGGGAACGGTCACAGAAATTTACGACTACTTAAGATTGCTATACGCCAGAGCAGGAACGCCTAGATGCCCAACACACCATGCCGACCTGCAAGCACAAACCGTCAGCCAGATGGTGGACCATACATTGGAACTGCCGGAAGGCACGAAATGCTTACTGGTTGCGCCTGTTGTACGCGGGAAAAAGGGCTCGCATCAAAACCTGCTGGACGAACTTCAAGCACAAGGTTATATCCGTGCACGAATCAATGGCGTTCTCAAAGAACTTGACGGTTCCATCGAACTCGACAAAAACATCAAACACAACATTGAGGTGGTGGTTGATCGCTTCAAAATCCGCCCCGATATCAAACAAAGGCTGGCAGAATCTTTCGAGACGGCCCTTCATTTAGCCGATGGCATCGCACAAGTCATTCCGATGGATGAATCGGACGATTTTTATCTGCTCTTCTCCGAAAGGTTTTCGTGCCCTCAGTGCGGGTATTCCGTCCCCGAACTGGAACCTAGAATTTTCTCTTTCAACAATCCTCATGGAGCCTGTCCGACTTGCGACGGCCTCGGGATCAAAGAAAGCTTTGATGCGGACAAAGTCATCATTCATCCCGATTTGAGCCTGGCAGGCGGCGCCATCCGCGGCTGGGATAGACGCCATAAATATTATTACGACATTCTCAAAGCGGTTGCCGACCACTACCAATTCGACATTGAGACCCCATGGAACGAACTGACAGAACAACAGCGAAAAATTATTTTATTCGGTTCCGGTAAAGAAAAACTGCCCTTACCGCATGGACGCTATTCGGATACCCGCCGATTCGAGGGGGTCATCCCGAATATGGAACGCCGTTTCGCCGAAACCGAAAGCAAAAGTGTGCGAGATGAACTGGATAAGTACCGGATTTCACAGCCTTGCAGCAGCTGCCATGGAACCCGTCTGAATGAAGCGGCACGTAATGTCTTCGTCGACGACCATTCCTTACCAAGCTTGACCGAGTTGCCTGTCGGCGAACTCCATCAATTTTTCGGAGGGTTACAGCTCGAAGGTGCCAAGGGGCAGATTGCCGATAAAATCATTAAAGAAGTCCACGACCGTCTGTCTTTTCTGGTCAATGTTGGCTTGAACTACCTGACACTGAACCGCAGTGCCGACACTTTGTCAGGCGGAGAGGCACAGCGAATCCGTTTGGCTTCGCAAATTGGCGCTGGCTTGGTTGGCGTCATGTATGTTCTGGATGAACCGTCCATTGGACTGCATCAGCGTGACAACGACCGGTTACTGAAAACCCTGACCCACTTGAGAGATCTGGGCAACACCGTGATTGTCGTCGAGCATGACGAAGATGCAATAAGATCCGCCGATTATGTCTTGGACATCGGCCCTGGCGCAGGCATTCATGGCGGCCGCGTCATGGCTCAAGGCAGCCCGGAGGATGTCATGTCAAACCCAGCCTCCTTAACCGGACAATATCTGACAGGCGCTCGAAAGATTGAAGTGCCGGCCGAACGACTGCCTTTCCCTAAAAACTGCTTAACCATTGAAGGCGCTTCCGGCAATAACCTGAAAGATGTGACTCTGGAGATTCCCGAGGGATTGTTAACGTGCATTACCGGTGTATCCGGATCGGGCAAGTCCACCCTAATCAATGAAACGCTATATAAGATCACGGCAACCAAACTCAACAATGCACTGTTGGAAGCAGCTCCTTATCAAAAAGTAACGGGACTGGAGCACTTCGACAAGGTTGTTAATATTGATCAAAGCCCGATTGGTCGCACCCCAAGGTCTAATCCTGCAACCTATACCGGCTTATTCACTCCGATCCGGGAACTTTTGGCGGCAACGCCGGAAGCCCGCACACGGGGATATACGCCCGGACGATTCAGCTTCAATGTCAAAGGGGGACGTTGCGAAGCCTGCCAGGGAGATGGTGTCATTCGGGTGGAGATGCACTTTCTGCCCGATGTATATGTTGCATGCGACACATGCCAGGGAGCACGGTACAACCGCGAAACGCTACAGGTTGAATACAAAGGTAAAAACATCCATCAGATTCTGGAAATGACTGTTGAAGATGCAAGAGCCTTTTTCGACCCAATTCCGGTGATTGCCCGTAAGCTCCAAATGCTAATGGAAGTGGGCTTAGGCTATATCAAGCTGGGGCAAAGCGCGACAACCCTTTCCGGCGGAGAAGCACAAAGAGTCAAACTTGCCAAAGAGCTATCCAAACGAGATACTGGTAGCACGCTTTATATCCTCGATGAGCCGACGACAGGGTTGCACTTCCATGACATAGAACTTTTGCTCAAAGTGATTCGCAACTTGCGTGACCACGGCAATACCATCGTCATCATCGAACACAATCTGGACGTCATCAAGACTGCTGACTGGATTGTTGATCTTGGACCTGAAGGCGGTTCCGGTGGAGGAGAGATTATCGCTGTCGGCACGCCGGAAGCTGTCTCTATGGACCCGAAGTCCTATACCGGAAAGTATTTGAAACCATTGCTTGATCTGAAACAATAGAGGGCACGGCGGGTGAATATGCACAAACCACTATTCATCCTCGCAGCCTTTCTCGTGTCTTTCGCTGGGAGCGATTTACAATCCTGGCAGTCACCGGAGTATATTGAAAAAGCTTTCATTGAAATCGCCTTAAAAGACGAGTATCGCAGCACTCAAATGCGCGTATCCAAATGGGAACGCCCTATCCGCTATACGTTTGTTTACCGCCACCTGTCGTCCTATGCTCCGTTTGAAAAAATGGTGCACATGCACATGACTCAGTTAATGGATATTACCGGACATTCAATCGACTATACCGACCAGACGGATCATGCCAACTTCAAAATCGTCGTGACAAAGGATCAATACTATCAACAAACGATTGAACGCTTTACGCATGCCAAGATACCGGATTTATCGAAAGAAACCAACTGCATGGCGACCATCCACCATAATGCCCGGCATGCCATTGACCAAGCAGTGGTCGTTATACCGATTGACTATGCGGTGACACATGCAACTCTTCCTGCCTGCATTGTTGAAGAACTGACTCAGTCGATGGGGCTGCCGAATGACTCCGACTGGGTGTATCCGAGCATCGCCAATGATGCCAGCAAGATTGAGCTACTTTCCGGGCTAGACTACATCCTATTGAAGCTTTTGTATTCACCAGAATTGAAAGCCGGTATGCCCCTTGAACAGACACGAAAAGTCATCAGAAAAGAAATTCACAAACTGGCTGAATCCGGTGAGATCGCCCGGGCAAACCAAATCGTCAAACAAAAGGGATTGTATCCTTTATTAAATTAGACACCAATCATTCTGCCAGCGATTGAATCACCAAACCAGCCAACATTAATCCAAAAATTCCGGGCATATAACTGGCCGTCCCATTCACCACCCGCCCTCGTGCGCCGTCAATTTCTTCCATCGGCCCCGG
>JAWVWZ010000110.1:0-5244 GCA_033723505.1 Hydrogenovibrio sp. | reverse complement strand
GCGAACATCCCGATAATCGAAATGATCACCGGCGGCTGACCGGTGGCCTGTTGATAAACGGCCGCCAACGGCGCATCCGACCGCCCCAACTCGGCAGGCGTCAACACGCTCAGGGACACCAGGGTCACCGCAGCGTACAACACCGTCGAGATCACCACACTGTAAAGAATGGCTTTCGGCATCGTTGTCTGCGGCTCCTTGACCTCTTCGGCAACATTGACCATATCTTCAAAACCGATATAAGCAAAGAATGCCAGGAAAGCACCGGCGAACACGCCCATTAAAGAAAAACTGTCAAACACATTGTCGGGACCATCGGCTCGATAGATCCGTTCCAGGTTGGGTAAGTGATCGGCACCGACGAACACGATCAACAGCAGCCCGCTCATTTCAATCAGCGTCAACAAAGTGGCTGCCTTGACCGACTGATTGATGCCCCAGGCAGCAATACCGCCAAGCGTCAGTAGCATCAGCGTGATGATCACCCATTGCGGCCAATCGATAAAAACTGAAATATAACCGGCAAAACCATGGGCAACCGTCGCCGAAGAAACAATCCCGGCCAGGGTAATGAGCAACCCGATGGCCAGCGACAGTTTTTCGATTCCGAACCCTTCATAGATGTAAACGGCTTCGCCGGCACTGACCGGATAACGAGAAGACAGTTCGGCGTAGGTGAAAGCGGAGATCGCGGCGATAATGGAGGCGATGAAAAAAGAAAGCGGGGCAAAATAGCCTGCTTCTCCGGCCACTTTTCCGACCAGAACGTAAATGCCGGCGCCAAGGATATTCCCCAGGCCGTAAAGCGTAATCAAAGGCAGCGACAAACTGCGCTTGAGCGTCACAGGTTGTGGTTCCATCCAGCAACTACCCCTGCCTGGTAGATTCTATAAACTTCATCCGTTTAATTTATACCCTTTCGGGCGCTTTTGTATAGTTTTTATTCAATGTTCGGTACAATTCCGTCATAGCCATCAAAAAAGTGACCAAACATGAAAATATGGGTAGATGCCGATGCCTGTCCGGGCGTAATCAAAGAAATCTTATTTCGAGCAGCGACCCGAACCCAAACCGCCATGACCTTGGTGGCCAATCACCCGATGCGAATCCCTCCGTCTCAGTTAATCGACTTCTTACAAGTGCATTCTGGATTTGATGTCGCCGATAATGAGATCGTCAAACGGCTCAATACCGGAGATCTGGTCATCACCGCAGACATTCCCTTAGCCGCAGAGGTGATTGAAAACGGCGGTCATGCCCTGAACCCCAGAGGAGAGTTCTATTCAGTCGACAATATCCGTGCCCGGCTCAATATGCGTGACTTTATGGAGTCTTTAAGATCCAGCGGCATCCAAACCGGCGGCCCTTCACCCCTAAACCAGTCGGATCGCCAGGCATTTGCCAATAATCTGGATCGTTTTCTGACAAAGCATGCAACGCGGGAAAGCTCAAAGGAATCCACAAAATGAAAACGCGCCGTTCGGAAAACTTGGAACAGGATCACCTGCCGGAAAGCATTGCCCAACGTCTGAAAGTGCCTGCCAAACCTCAAACGGTTTCGGATGCGGTGCTCGGCGCGATCGATGGATGTGTCACCACGTTTGCGGTGGTCTCCGGTGCGTTCGGCGCCGGATTTTCACCCGCAGTGGCCTTGGTTCTCGGATTTGCCAACCTGTTTGCCGACGGTTTCAGCATGGCGGTCAGCAACTACGAAGCCACCCGAACCCAAAGGGAGTTTATTGAAACCATCAGACAACAAGAAGCCGAACACATTGAAAAAATTCCGCATGGAGAAAAAGAGGAAATCCGTCAGATTTTTCAACAAAAAGGATTTGAAGGCGAGGTTTTGGAAAGTATCGTCAACACCATCAGCCAGGACAAAAAACTCTGGATCGACACCATGCTGACCGAGGAACATGGACTGCAAAAAATCGAACCCAACTCTTTACGTTCTGCCCTATCGACTTTTACCGCCTTTTTGCTGGTCGGTTCCATGCCGCTGGTGCCCTATATGATTTCAACTCTGACGATGGCGCAACAGTTTATGTTCAGCACCGTGATCGCCGGTATCATGTTTTTTGCCATCGGCATGATCAAAAGTCATTACTTAGCACAACCCAAGCTTCAATCCGGGTTCAAAACGCTCTTGATGGGCGGCGCCGCGGCCTCTTTGGCCTACCTCACCGGCTATCTGCTTCAGGAAGTCTTCCATATCGGTGTCTGACCCCTGCCTGGCAGATTTTAATCCGTCCCGAATAGAGGAAAGACTACTTGGGTTGACCGACCATCACCATGACCATTTTGTCAGGGTGCACATGCTTTCGCCAAGCCTTTAGAATATCCTCTTTGCTGACAGCAGCGATTTGTTTCGGAAACCATTCCAGATAATCCAAAGGTAAGTGGTAAAAACCGATCATCGAAATGTACCCTAGAATCTTGCTATTGTTATCCATTCTCAATGGAAAACCGCCAATCAAATTATCTTTAATCGCCTGAAGCTTACTGTCAGAAAAGCCTTCTAAAAACGCCTCCAATGTCTGACGAACCACTTGATCGGCTTCTTTCGCGGTGGCATTTTTGGTCGACAATCCAATCAAAAACGGCCCCGACACTTTCATGGGCGCGAAATAACTGTAAACGCTATACACCAGCCCCCGTTTCTCGCGAACATTTTCCATCAATAAAGAACCAAAACCGCTACCGCCCAAAAGATGGTTACCGACAAATAACGCCGCATAATCCGGCTCTCCACGCTGAATACCGATCTGGGACAAAGCATAATAGGTCTGCGTCGATTTGAAGGGGATGACATCCTTTTTCGCCTGATGAGTCAACGCAGGAGATGGCAGCGGTGCCGGTTTCTGCCCAACCGGCAATCCTGAAGTCACCTGCTCGGCGATTTTTTTCGCTTGAGACAGCGTCACATTACCGACAATCGACACCTGAGCATTACGGGCAACATAATAACGCTGATAAAAGGCCTCCAGCATTTTTGCCGAAATCTTCGGCACGGTCTCCAAGGTGCCATCCACCGGGTGACCATAAGGATGGTTGCCATACAAATCATGCCATAAATGCTTTGACAGAATGGCACTTGGCTGAACGGAGCGTTGTTTCAAGGCAATCATCAAACGGTTTCTTTCTCTTTCGAGTATTGCAGGTTGAAACTTTGACCCCGACACCACTTGACTGAAAGTGGATAGCGCTGACTTCAAAATGGCTGGCCGAGTCAAACTGCGCAGGTGAATCGAGGCGGAATCCCGATCGGCGTCAGAAGAAAATTGCGCGCCCAAATGATTGAATGCCGAGGAGATCTGTTCCTCGTTCATCTGCGCGGTCGACGTCCCGATCAAGGCTGCAGTCAGAGAAGCCTGCCCCCAATGCTGGCCGTCCCGGGCAGAACCGGCATCGAAGCGTACTTCGACATCAACCATCGGCAACTGTGGCGCATGGACGAAAAAGACGCGACTGCCGTCCTGGGTTTGCCAATGCTGGATATCGACCTTGGCCGAAGCCGCCGTCGAACACAACAGGACACCGGTGATCGCCACTGCCATCATTGACTTGGCACAAACCTTTGTCATTATCTCCGAAAAACACCCCATCCATTTGTTATTCAACATCAAACCTCCTGCCATTATCGGATCCCTCCCGCATGAAATTTACCGGATGTGGGTTTCGCCTTCTGACCATTCGGCAACAACACCCCGACGGTCAGCTTATCTTTCGAGAAATATTTCTGCGCCACCGCCTGAACTTCTTGCGGTGTCACTTTTCGAAGGTTTTCAACCCAGTGGTCAACCGTATCCGCCGGCAAACCGACACTGACCAGCGATCCCACAATCATCGCCTGGGCCTGGATAGAATCCTGATGATAGACATACTGTGCTTCGGCTTGCGCCAATACACGCTTAAGCTCCTGCTCACTGACCGGTTCTTTTTGTAAACGAGTAATCTCTTGCCACAATGCCTGTTCAGCCTGATCTGTCGTCACGCCAGCTGAGGGCGTGCCTTCGAGCATAAACAAGGTCTGCAATCGATCGGTACCGTCATACCCGGCTCCGGCATCGGCTAACTGCTTGGTTCCTCTAACAAGGTCCTTGGTTAAACGAGAAGAATCATCGCCGTCGAGAAGACTGTTCAATACGGTCAATGCGTAGACCTCCTGACGCGCTTTTGCTGTTTTCGCCGTTACCAATGTCGGGACATGAACCCCCATCATCACTGTTGGCGACTTGGTCGCGCCCTTCAGAATCAGGCGACGTTCTCCCTGCTGTGGAATTTCCACCTGAGGCTTAGGCGGAGAAATGGCTTCAGGCTGATTCGGACCATAGTATTTTTCGGCGAGTTTCAACACCTGTTTAGGATCCACATCTCCGACCACAACCAGGGTTGCATTATTGGGGGCATACCATTTTCGATACCAACGTCTTAGATCTTCAGCAGTATAATGACGAATATCATTCATCCATCCGATGGTCGGATGATGCGGCGGACTGTTCAAAAACGCCATCGCATTGAATTGTTCATAGAGTCGACTTTCTGGCTTGTCTTCCACGCGCCAACGCCTTTCTTCGGTGACCACATCACGTTCTTTCTGAAATTCTTTATCGTCAATCACCAAGTTTCTCATACGGTCAGCTTCCAGCTTCATCACTTCCGCCAGGTGCTGTTTGCCGATCACTTGGTAATACACAGTGTAATCCGACGAGGTGAATGCATTTTCCTGTCCCCCAAGTTTGGCGACGATCTTGGAAAATTCACCCGGCTTCAACGTCTTAGTCCCCTTGAACATCATGTGTTCGAGCATATGGGATATCCCCGTTTTGCCGTTCTCTTCATAGTTGGAACCGACACGATACCAAACCTGTTGCACCACCACAGGTGCGCGATGATCTTCTTTCACCAGAATATTCAGACCGTTTTTCAACTTAAAAGAAGAAACCTGAGCCTGCGCACTGAAACCGAAGAGTAAAACGCAAGCAAACATAGCCAATCTGATCGCTACCGACATCCTTTTGAATCTCCTAAAAAACAGATGAATTCATTTATAATAACGCATATTCAATCGTCAAGTATGACCGAAAATTGAAGCCATTTTTGACACACTAAGCGTCAAGAGTCGGCTTAACGAAGGAAACTTTATGTTCAGTTTTTTAAAACGTAAAAAGAACGAAACGGATGAAAACGCCGTTCAAGAAGAGGTGGAGTCCCTCTCTGAAGGGGCAAAAACGGTAGAACCTG
>JAWVWZ010000109.1:0-5258 GCA_033723505.1 Hydrogenovibrio sp. | reverse complement strand
TGCGGCAACACCCGATCCCATTTCCAGTCGGAATGCCACTCGGTGTCGATATAGATGCCTTCGACGTCAAACGGCCCTTTCCGCCAAGGCATTAGGGCCTTTAGGTGTTCGGTCAGATCGGTCTTTTCGGCGTCGCTCAATTGATGGGACTGCATCGAAATCGCCGAGGTGTTCAGGGAAACGGTTTTGGATTTCGGATATTGGAAAATGGCTTCCAGCGCCGGTTGCCAACGGGGCAAATTGCCGTTTTTGTCAGGGCTCAACGCTTCTTCCAGTATCGGTGGTAAGACCGTTTGCCACTCTTCCAGTCGGGTGCGGGCCAGTTTCGGCCAAAGGGAATCGTAATGTTGATGGTAATGTTTCACGTGTAACCTAGAAAGTATTTTTCATCGCAACGAATGACGCGAAGTTATAGGCTTGAAACCAGATCGATGCCGAATTAAATCCGGCTTTTTTCAATCGTTGAAGGTGAGTTGCCTCGGTATCGCTGATCAAGACATTTTCCAAAGACGCCCGCTTCTGCCCGATTTCCAGTTCCGAATAACCATTGGCTCTCTTGAATTGTAGATGCAGATGCTCGATGGCCTGTTGTATCGCTTCATCCTCGAAATGAATTTTTTCCGACAAAATGAAAATTCCGCCGGGCTTCAGTCCCTGGTAAATCCTGTCGATTAACGCTTGCCTTGCTTCAGGATCGATAAATTGCAATGTGAAGTTGATCACCACCACCGATGCGTTCTCGATGCTGACGTCGGCGATATCCTCGCATAACAGGGTAACGGGCGTGTCGGAATGAAAGCCCTGAATATGTTCCTTGGCGCGTTCGATCATCGCTGAAGAGTTGTCGACAGCGATGATTTCACATCCCGGCTTCGCTTTGCGTCGCATGGTCAGGGTCGCGGCGCCGAGAGAGCAGCCCAGATCGTAGAGTTTGGTGTTCGGTTGCGCGAAAGTTTCGGTCAACTCGCCGATGCCCGTCAAGATGGTTTGGTAGCCAGGCACCGAACGTTGGATCATATCCGGAAAGACGGCGACCACCGACTCGTCGAACTGAAAGGCGGCGATGGCTTCATGGGGTTGGGCAAATAAAGTGTCTTTCACACGGCGACCTGCTGAGGTTAATCAATCGTTATTGGCGATATTATAAAGGATTCATCGCCGAAAACTAAGTCCGGACGAAATTCTGCCAGGCGGGGGGTCAGGCCAGGTATTTGGTTTTGTTGTGGGTGACCTTTTCCACATAGTGTCGTGCTTCCTGATATTTCAGATAGCGTGTCAGGTGATGATAGACCTGTTGGCTGGACAGGCGGTTGATACGGTTGACCGCTTCGGCCCGATCGGAATGGAAGGCTTTCAGGACATTGCCGCTACCAGTGTTATAAGCCGCGATCACGCAGTACTCCCTCGATTTTGGGTTTTTGACCGCCGCCAGATAACGGGTCGTCAAGATGTGAAGGTAAGCGGTCCCCATTTCAATATTGTTGTCGGCTTTGAACAGGTAGTTTTTCGACGGCGTGCCGTCCGTGTTATGAATCAAACGGTAGGCGTCCCTGCCTGCGGTTTTCGGTACGATCTGCATCAAACCGTAAGCCGGAATATGACTCATTGCATAGGGATTGAAGGCACTTTCGGTTTCGATAATGGCATAGACCAGTGCCGGGTCCTGGTCAAAGCGTTTGCTTTGACGGGCCACTTGGGTAGCGTATTTTCTCTGCTGACTTTTGTCATGATCCTTGACCATTTCGAAGGTCACATAATGACGTTTTTTATCGTGATAAAGGTCTGTTCGGTAGGCATGTTTCATCAGATAGTCGGCATAACGGCCTGCTCGCCATTGTGTCCCCACCGGCTTGTGATCCCGGTCCAGGACCAGGTCGTAGAGAAAAGGCTGTTGTCCGGTTTTGATGGCTTTGTCGGATAACAGGTCGACAGTCGAGGGGTTTTCCGGTGTCAGCAGGGTGCTGACAATCGCCGCTTTCAATGCCGCCGCCGGATTTTTCGAGGTGACGGTTTCTACACGGATCTGACCGCTTTTAAAGTTGATGATGGCACGACTTTGGTAACGGTCGGTGTATTTGACGTATTCTTTGGGGCTGGCAATTTTGTCGTCGCCCCAGGTTTTGGCAAGCTGTTTGACCAAACCGGCGATTTGCTTTTTGACCAGATGATCGACCTGTGGAATCCCTGTGACCGGAATCTGCGCGCTCAGAGCACTCGGCAAATCGCCGTTAGACAATTTTTGAGCCGACACCAGCCCTCGGCGGATTTCTGTTTGGTTACAGGCCGATAAGGCCGCCGAAGCGGAAAGCAAAGCGAGAAATTGTCGTCTGTTCATAGACGGTATCATAGGCGTTTAATAGCGACTCGGCAAGTTGGCGAAGGAAGGTAATTGCCAGGCATCGGGGGTTTTGGTCGCTTCCAGACGGTTTTCGATGTGGTCAGGCAATTGCCAGAAAAAATCAATGCCGGTTTGTTGTTCGACCGCATCGATGGTGGTGACATATTTCATCAGGCTGTCGGTCGGTTTGGCCGTTTGTGGCATGATGAACGCTAGGGCGATTGGCGGGTTGTCTGTCGTGCCCGGCCGCACGAAAATTTTATAAAACGCTTTGGGAATGGCAATACGGGTGTGTTTCAGCGTTTTCGGCTTGGCATCGAAAATTGGTCCGGTCACCACCCAGAATGTCGGGAAAGCCTGAGAGAAATGGTCGGCGCTGACTTCTTCAAGGCGTTGCCAGATTTTCTGGTTAAAGGCGGGCTTCTGCGGCGTGATGTTGCTCATCAGAAAAGTCTGCTGTTGCGCGGCTCGTCCATAGCGGCTGGCAATGACATAGTTCGGCGCCATATGTCCGCGGTCATAGCCGCTGTGACGATAGTCGTTGTAACTGACCCGGCTCAGAGTGCGCCAATCGGTTTCGAATCGGGGGCGTTTGCCGTACTTTTGTTTGTCGCGGGTGACTTTATAGGTAACCCAAAGCGGGTTTGCCAAGGTTTCAGAATAGCCGACCATATAGGCATCGTTTCTCAAGGTATGGGTTAGATTGTGCCAGTCGTCCGTGGTTTTGGGTACGCCCATGTAGGCCATGGCGGGACGTGCGAATGAAGTCTCGTATACATAGCCGAGGCCTGCGAAAAGCAGCATGAGACCGAAAAGCGACGGCAGCCAGAAAAAGGTCAGCTGAAGTAGCTTAGGTTGTTTTCCCAGGTGTTTGAAAAAAAGTGTTAAGAGTGTTTTTCGAGTCATCTGATGTCCTGAATCGCGTTCAATCGCTGGCGGGTGACTTATGTGCCAACAGGTGGATATAACGGCCCATCGATCGGTAGGTCGGCTTTCGGCAATACTGGTATTCCAGTGCCAGCAGCTCGTCTGGGTCTGACGTTGCCATTACTTCCGGAGTGATGTAATCATGGAACACACGGATTCCGGTTTGAATCGTGATTTCAAATCCCCAGGATTCCAGTGCCGCAATCACTTCCTCCGGATACTGCGGATTGGGCGGCGTCAGGTTCTTGCCTTTACCGATATAGGCATCGTCCAAAATGTATTGCCAGCGCCACTGACCTTTGAGGACATTGCTGTAGACGAAAGCATTGCGGTTGTAGAACAGCAAAGACAGATTGCCGCCGGACTTTACCTTTTCGGCGACGGTTTTTAGGGTGGTCAGAGGGTCGGCCAGCCACTCCAGTACGGCATGGAACAATACCAGATCGAAAGCGGGCAGTTCGGGTGCCAGAGATTGTGCCGCACCTTGCTTGAATTCGGCCGATAAACCGGCCTGTTCGAAATTTTGCCGGGCTTGTGACAGCATTTTCTGCGATAGGTCACATAGGGTCGCCTGATGTCCTGCTTCGACCAACCATTGGGAGATTTGGGCAAAGCCACAGCCCGCATCCCAGATTGCAAGCGGGGAGGATGCTCGCAGATCGGCCAGGTCTTCTTTGAGTAGTTTAAGTCGCCATTCGCCTTTGACCGTGTCATAGACGCGCTTTTCGAATTTATCAATCAAGGAGTCGAAATTGCGATCTTGTTGGCTCATCTGGCTGCTGTCCGTTACCTAAGGTTCAAGGAGGTTTTTCGGCATATCTTAAACCAACTGAAGGAAATATACGCCGCATTTTCAATGCGATGTTGGGGAAATTTTTGCAGAAATGGTGTCAATCAAGGTTAAAAAAGGTAAACTGAAATTGAAAGCAAAAAGACTTCATATTGATTAAGCTTCAGGATGCGTTCAATGTTAGTCGTTGAATTTCCTGGAGTTAAGCCATTTCGTCAAGGACATGCTGAATGAGTTTGGAAAGCGCGTTAAATGCCTGGAATGGAAAGACGCTGGATGATTTGGAATCGATTTATCGCCAATTCTATCGAGAGCCGGACTTCGCCGGGCAAGTGATTGCCTTGCTGACGCAAAAGCAGCAGAGGGGGGCCAGTTGGTTGCTCAAAACCCATCTCGAGAATCATTTCGATTTGTCGTCGGAATTGGTCATGACGGTTTTCAAGTCGCTAAGCCTCGCCAAGCAGTGGCAAACCCAACTGAATTTATTGCAATGCCTGCCCTTTCTCCATCCATATCCCGAACAAAAAAAAGCCGCTTTGGTGGCTTTTCTGAAACACACCCTGTCATCTCGCCACAAGTGGGTCAGGGTGTGGGGTTATCATGGCGTATATGAACTCGCCAAAGACTTTCCCGAGGTGATGGACGAGTCCTTTGCCGGTTTGAAAGAAAATCGACGTTCAACAAGTGAAGACGCGTCTTCGCAGAGTTTTCAGTTGGATTTCGGCGACTCGAACTGAGTTCGGGATCTAACCGCCTGGCCCCTGCCTGGCAGAATTAATTTTTTGATTTCAGGGCAACAGAAACATACCCGCCGGAAAGCATCATGGCAATGCCGACGAACCAGAAGGGCAGCACCAAGTTGTCCCCCCATTGTGCAATCAAGCCCATCACCAGCGCGCCGAATGCATAACCTGAATCCCGCCAGAATCGATAAATTCCGATGATGCTGGCACGGTGCCGAACTGGTGCCACATCGCCGACGGCTGCTCCGAGATTCGGGTAGAGCATCGCCATGCCAATGCCGATGGCACCGGCCTCCAACGTCCAAAGCAAAGCGGTGTCCGTGTAAGGAATCAATAGCACACCCAGACCACATAATCCCATCCCCCAAACGATCAATGGCTTCCTGCCGATTCTGTCGGATAAAGGGCCGGTAATCAGCTGTCCGCCGCCCCAAATCATACCGTATACCGAGATAATGGC
>JAWVWZ010000108.1:0-5353 GCA_033723505.1 Hydrogenovibrio sp. | reverse complement strand
CGCGAATGACGAACAAATGGACTTCGACGTTATCTATGCTTCTGGCTTGAACGGTTTTGCAGGGTTGGACGAAGACATTCGTGAAGGTGATATGACGCCCGTTTTCGAAACCATCGTCGAAAAGGTTAGCCCTCCGGATGTGGACTTTGAAGGACCTTTCCAGATGCAGTGTATCTCTCTGGACTATGACACCTACAAAGGGGTTATCGGGACTGGACGTATCAAACGTGGAAGCGTGAAAACAGGTATGAACCTGAGCATTATCGATAAAGATGGTGCAAAGCGTAACGGTAAAATCGGTGAAATTTTCGGATATCTGGGCTTGGAACGCATCAATGTTGATGAAGCTCATGCCGGTGACATCATCGCATTCTCTGGCTTAGACCCTTTGAATATTTCCGACACACTTTGTGATCCGAGCAATGTTGAAGCTCTTCCTCCGCTAACCGTTGATGAGCCGACCGTCAGCATGACCTTCCAGGTCAACGATTCTCCATTTGTTGGTCAAGACGGTAAGCTACTGACTTCACGTCAAATCCGTGAACGCTTGGATAAAGAACTGCTAACCAATGTGGCACTTCGCGTAGAAGATACTGAAGATGCGAACAAATTCCGTGTCTCCGGTCGTGGTGAGCTTCACCTTTCTGTCTTAATTGAAACCATGCGTCGCGAAGGCTTTGAAATGGGTATCTCCCGTCCAGAAGTCATCTTCAAAGAAGTCGACGGTGAAATGCAGGAACCTTATGAAAACCTGACCGTTGATATTCCAGAAGACGCACAGGGTAGCGTCATGGAAAAACTGGGAATGCGTAAAGCAGAGATGCAAGATATGGTTCCAGACGGACATGGCCGCGTTCGTATCGACTTTATCATCCCGTCACGTGGTTTGATCGGCTTCCGTACCGAGTTCATGACAGCCACCCAGGGTAACGGACTGATTTTCTCAAGCTTCTCCCATTATGGTCCGAAATTCAGCGGAACATTAGGGGAACGTCAAAACGGTGTCTTGATCTCGATGGGACAAGGCAAGGCATTGGCTTTCGCCCTGTTCAACCTTCAAGACCGCGGTCGCCTATATATCGGTCACGGGGAAGAAGTTTACGAAGGAATGATCATCGGCCTTCATAGCCGTGCGAACGACTTGACAGTCAACCCTCTTAAAGGAAAGCAGTTAACGAATATGCGTGCCGCCGGAACGGATGAAGCCTTAACCTTAACTCCGCCGATCCGCTTCTCTCTGGAGCAGGCACTGGAATTCATCGATGATGATGAATTGGTAGAAGTCACGCCGCACCATATCCGTATCCGCAAAAAACTTTTGACTGAAAACGAGCGCAAGAAAGCCAGTCGCTCAAAAGCCTAACAAACAGGCATTGGAAATAAAAAAACCACCGAAAGGTGGTTTTTTTATACCTAAAGACAAATCCGTCCTAATCAGAAGGGAACATTTCGTTCAATGCATAAATGGTAATCACTAAAATCAGAACCGCCAACAAAGCCAGCCAAATGCGTACTTTTTGTCGAACAATCTTTTTCTTCTTTTTAACCTTGGTCGGGAAAGGCAACTCACCTTTATAGATTTTTACCGCCTTGATAAATTCAGGTTTGAGCTGCGGATTCAACCCTTCAGAAATCAACTTCACATCCTGCTCTGAAAATTGAATCATCGCCTGAGCCAAAGAATTCAGGTCACAGTTTTTCAGCTCTCGATTTCTTTGCCCCAGCGGCATGCGAATCAGGACTCGAATCCATTCGAAGTCCCGCTCGCTTTTAAAAACCTTTTTCACCATTTCATCAACACTCTCATTGATTGGTTATACATTTCCACTTATCAATATAGCGGCAGGCTGTCTTAAAAGTTTAGCATCAAACATCCAAACTGCGCAATGCGGCGTACACACCACTCTTAAAACCAATGCAAAACGCACAGCCGCACCAATAGATTATAAATTAGCACCAAAATAAATCATTTTTATAGCAAATAACTCAAAAAATGAATATAAAACAAAATAACCTCGTTTATAAATGAAAATTAAATATTTATTTATATTTCTTTTTCAATAACTTATTGATTAATTCATCAAACCATTGAACATATAAATAGTTTTTGGCTTATCAATTGCTTTTATCATCAGGCAAGTGTATTTCCTTACACAAACCTCGACTCTATATGTATGGCCAATAAGTTTGTGAGCGGTCGTTCAGAGTTGAGTTATCCAATATTGACTGAGGAGCAAACAATGTTTAAAACAAGACGAACCTTACTTAAGGCGGCCCTCGCCTCTATCGGGGGCTTGGCACTTTCCGGGATGATCAGCGCGCAAGCCAGTGACTACCCAACATCAAAAGTTATGACAACCGGACTTGCGGTAACAGACGATACCGTTACAGTCGGGATTCTACACTCTTTGACAGGAACAATGGCAATCAGTGAAATCGGTTCTGTTCAGGCAGAAAAACTGGCCATCAAACAGATCAACGAAATGGGCGGAATCCTAGGGCGCAAGATCAAAGTCATCACTGAAGACGGCGCCTCCGACTGGCCGACTTTCGCTGAAAAATCGAAAAAGCTTTTGGAAAGTGACAAGGTGCCTGCAGTATTCGGTTGCTGGACGTCCGCATCACGTAAAGCGGTACTGCCTATCTTCGAGAAAGACAACGGATTGCTTTACTACCCGACTTTCTATGAAGGATTGGAAGAGTCACACAATGTTTTCTACACAGGTCAAGAAGCCACTCAGCAAATCTTGGCGGGTCTGAACTGGGCAAACAAAACACTGGGCGCGAAGAAATTCTACCTGGTCGGTTCCGACTATATCTGGCCAAGAACCTCGATGAAAATCGCACGTAAACACATCGAAAACGTGTTGCACGGCAAAGTGGTCGGTGAAGAGTATTACCCACTTGGCAGCACGCAGTTCGGTTCTTTGATCAACAAAATCAAATTGAAAAAACCAGACCTTGTTTTCTCAGCGGTTGTAGGGGGAAGTAACGTTGCCTTCTTTAAACAGTTGAATGCAGCAGGAATGAACTCCAAGCGCCAGAAACTATTGACCTTGTCTGTGACTGAAGATGAAGCGAAAGGGATCGGCGGAGAAAACCTTGAAGGTTTCTACTCTTCAATGAAGTATTTCCAGTCTTTGGACCTTCCGAGCAACAAAGAGTTCGTAAAAGCGTTTAAAGCGGAATACGGTCAAGACGCGGTAATCGGTGACGTAACTGAATCGGCTTACCTTGGTCCTTGGCTATGGAAAGCGGCGGTTGAAAAAGCCGGTAGCTTTGATATCGAAAAGGTCATCGCTGCATCGCCAGGATATGAGTGGAAAACATCTCCTCACGGTTACTTGAAAATTGACCCTAACCATCACTTGTGGATGAAAACCCGTATCGGTGAATGGCAGAAGAACGGTCAAGCGAAAGTTGTCTATGAGTCAGATGTCATCAAACCAAATCCATTCCCTAAAGGTTACCAGTAATCGGTTAACCCTCTTACCTGTAAGGAGTGCAAACGCCCTCCTTACCTCTCTTTCAACTTAGATGTTCAATTCTCCCCCTGTTTCCAGGCGGGAGATTATCATGGTTTTACATCAGAGGAGTCGATGTATGGACGGCTACACTTCTACGGAACTGCTGAGTATCTTCGCAATGCAAGGCTTTGCGGGAATCAGTATGTTCAGTGTATTACTTTTAATGGCTCTTGGTTTAGCCATCATATTCGGTCAAATGGGCGTCATCAACATGGCTCATGGTGAGTTCATGACACTCGGTGCCTATGCGACCTACCTATTTTCTCACATTGCCGCGGATTACGGCTTTGTGGACGTTTATTTCCCCTTTGCAATTCTCTTGGCTTTCGCCATTGCATTCATTGTCGGATATTTAGTGGAATGGAGTTTTATACGACATCTGTATAAAAGACCTCTGGATACTTTGCTGGCGACCTGGGGGTTAAGCCTCATTATGCAGCAAATCTTCCGATCGATCTTCGGTGCCCGCGAAGTCAGTCCAATCATGCCTGATTGGATTTTAGGCTCCCTCAGCCCGACCGATATGATTGACATCCCGATCAACGGACTTTTCGTACTGGGATTAACAATCATCATGACCGTCGGAGTCTTTGTCTTCCTGAACAAATCCCACTGGGGAATTCAGGTGCGAGCAACCACGCAGAATCGCATGATGGCCAATGCTGTCGGGATCAATACCAAAAAGGTCGACAGACTGACCTTTGCAATTGGTTGCGGGATCGCAGGGGTTGCCGGAGCGGCATTTACAACCATTGCATCAACAGGACCGACATCAGGGTCTCTGCACATCGTCGACACCTTCATGGTCGTTGTACTCGGTGGTGCGGGCAGCTTGGTTGGCACCATTGTATCCGCATTCACGATGGCGGAATCCGAATCGATCCTTTCATTCTTCATGAGCGGAACGATCGCGAAAGTACTGACACTCCTAATGGTTGTTGCTGTCATCATGGCGAAACCTGAAGGGTTGTTCCCATCTAAAATTCGTAAATAAAGGGGCTGAGTATGAAGTTACTCTATGGAAGATTATTAGGTGGGAAAGAAGGCATGTATGGATTAATGATCCTATCTGCATTGATCTTCCTTCTGCTACCTATGGCACTGGATATTTTCCGACTGAACATGGTCGGAAAATATCTGACTTATGCATTCGTCGCCGTCAGCTTGGTATTGATCTGGGGTTACGGCGGCATCTTGAGCTTGGGACAAGGGGTTTTCTTCGGTCTTGGGGGCTATGCCATGGCAATGTACCTCAAACTGGAAGCGTCTGACCCTATCTCGACCAAAATCCAGTCGACGCCGGGGATTCCCGACTTCATGGACTGGAACCAGTTGACGGCCCTCCCTTGGTTTTGGGAACCCTTCAACAGCTTGACCTTCTCGTTAATCGCCGTGCTTGTCGTTCCGGCAATCCTGGCCTTCATTATCGGCTGGGCAATGTTCAGAAGACGTGTAGGCGGCGTATATTTCGCCATCATCACTCAAGCCGTCGCCTTGATTCTAACCCTGATCATCGTGGGGAACCAAGGTTACACAGGGGGCATCAACGGGATTACGGACTTGAAAACCCTTCATGGTTGGGACATCCGTACCGATTCAGCGAAATACATTCTCTATTATGTGAATGCGTTCTTACTGATCGGCGTCATTCTGGTTTCACGCTACATCATCACCTCCAAGTTCGGACGTTTGATGCTCGCCATGAAAGACAAGGAAGATCGTGTTCGTTTCTCCGGTTACGACGTCTCGGCATTCAAGATCTTCATCTTCTGTTTGTCCGCGGTCATCTCCGCAATCGGTGGCGCCATGTTCACTTTGCAGGTCGG
>JAWVWZ010000107.1:0-5398 GCA_033723505.1 Hydrogenovibrio sp. | reverse complement strand
TACGGTAAACACGGCCAATCCGAGTGCATCAAGATAAAGTAACAGCTTCATCGGCAATACACTGCGTTTCGAATAGAAAAAAACAAATAAGGTTGCCCCGATCACCAGGTAGATATAGATATTATGCTGCACCCAGAATACGGGTTGCCCTAAGATCAGATCCCTCAAGGTGCCCCCCCCGACAGCCGTTACCAGAGCGATAAACAACGCGCCGAACAAATCGAGTTGTTTGCCGCCTGCTGCCAATAAACCAGTGATGGCGAACACGATAGTGCCCAATAAATCTAAGAAGTAAAGTGTTTGAATGAGACTCATGGCGAGTATTATAAGGGAATTGAAAAAAGCGGTTTTTATAATTCGGGTAATTTGAATGAAAAAACCCTAAGAACGGCAAGAAAGAAAGCCAAAACAAAAACGCCCTCACAATGGAGGGCGTTTGATGGTATGAAATCCCGGATTATTTATCCGACTTCAGGCGGTTGATGCCAAGCATTTTCATAATGTATTTCTGATAAATCGGCTCAGAGTTACCAGACTTCATATTACGAATGAAGTATTTCTCGAAAGCAATCTTGGCCAAGTGAACCCACTTACCTTTTTTCGCCCATGTCAGGTTTCTAGGTGGAATCTGAGGCAATGCCACGAATGCCGCACCCGTATCCCCCATATCTGCCAGACAGACCGTATTCCAAGTTGGTTCCGCTGATGGATCCTTCCCT
Source organism: Hydrogenovibrio sp. (assembly GCA_033723505.1). Taxonomy (GTDB): domain Bacteria; phylum Pseudomonadota; class Gammaproteobacteria; order Thiomicrospirales; family Thiomicrospiraceae; genus Hydrogenovibrio. The sequence goes on along the minus strand of JAWVWZ010000107.1, from coordinate 4,679 downwards.
TCGATATTGTTTTCAATATTATGACAGATTGCCGTCACCATAGACTCGATCATCAAACCGGTCTTAGGCGTTCCGCAAGGCACCGGACAAGACGTATCAACCGGTGGAATCGCGATACCAACACCCAATGCATAAATATTGTGATAGGTCGGGTTACGGCTAAACTGGTCTACTTTCACGAAGCCTCGTGGGTTAACCAAAGGTCCACCCATGTTTTCAGGCTCAACCAGATCCACCAGGAACTGAGACCCTTTAAATGCAGGCAACATCATAGAGTAGCTGAATGGCAATTCGTGCTGGTCAATAACATCACCACGGTTGTTATGCTCATCGACATACATTTTACCGTCTTCGATTTTAGTGACCTTGGCGTTGCAGATCCAGTTGATGTGACGGTTACGCATTTCCGATTCCAACAAGCCTTTAGAATCACCGACACCTCCCAGTCCCAAGTGACCGATATAAGGCTCTGCCGTCACGAAAGTCATGGGCACCTGGTTGCGAATTTTGCGCTTACGCAACTCGGTTTCCATGATCATGGCAAACTCATAAGCAGGCCCGAAACAGGAAGCCCCCTGTACCGCACCGACAATGATTGGCCCAGGGTTCTTGCAGAACTCTTCCCACTGCTCGTAAGCTTCTACAGAGTGAGGCGTTGTACAAACAGAAACCGTGTTACCGCCATGAGACTTAGGACCAAAGCCTTCCACTTCGTCAAAAGCCAAACTCGGACCTGTCGCCAGTACCAGGTAATCGTATGACATTTCGGACCCGTCACTTAAAGTCAGCTTATTTGCATCTGCTTCCAGCTTCGTCACAGTTTGATGATAAAACTCGATTCCTTTACGAGCCAAATGTGGTTCCAATTTAAAAGAAATATCTTCCGGTTTACGCCAACCTACCGCAACCCAAGGGTTGGATGGTACAAATGTAAACTCATCAACTGCGTTCACTACTTTAATTGTGTGTTCTTTCCCCAAGTGCTTACGGATATCGTAAGCCATTGGCAATCCACCTGTACTTGATCCGACTACAACAATCGTTGCCATACTGATTACTTCCTTTTAATATTTTTATCTTTTTTGATTCGACAATCGGTTTGCAAATTGTCCCGCTCACCGACCGACTAGCTTGCCTACTCTTAGTATAAAAACTAAATAAGTGTGGCTTATGATGGAATATAAGCTATAAAAATAGAAATCAAATTTCATTATATTAGCAAATAGTCATATTTAATGGCTGCATAGGCACTTTCACTTATTGAAAATGCTTATTATTCAGCACGTCTGTCAGACATCACCGGAAACACGACCAGAATTAAAAAAGATAACAGCAATAGTGAAAAAATGGTCATCAAACTGGCTTGCTGAACCAATGCGTCCTTGCTAAACAACAAAGTGATCAAACCGACAATCAACAACTGGCTCGTCAACCAAATGGCACGTCCGACACTATTCAATGCGTATCGTGTTTTATCCTGGCGACTGGAAAAAAATTGCTGCTCCGCCCGTTGATAACGTTCGAAAAAGTGAATCACGTCATCCAGAATAATTCCCATCGGCACGACCAGTACCAGTGCCGACATCAGATAATAAGACTGTAGGTTATAAAAAACCCCGGAAATCAACAGCACGGAAATAAATGCCATAACCGTGGCGACCAACGCAACCCGTAAGTTTTGCCAGGCCAGCCACAAAAGCACAAAACTCGCTCCGGTCATCAATATCACGGCATGAAACACCTCCGGATTCCGCCAAAGCTGAATCAGCGAAACGCCCAACATCCCGGCAAACAGGACCTTCACCAGCCCGTCGAACCAATGGTATTTGTCGCGTAACGCCTGTAGCTTAACCAGACCATGCCGATCCTCATAATGACCGACACGAAATTCCAGCAACCACCCCAGTAAAATCGTCGGTAGCCAGGTCACAACGACCAGTAGACTCAGCGCGGTTCCGAGACCAACAATCCAAGCCATTTGCACATAGGTTTCATTGATTGAGGCCGCCACCATAAACCCCAAAGCCGTCGTCAAGGAAGACAACAGGATCGGCTTTGCGGTCAACGACAGAGCTTCCGCCACGGCATCATACTGAAAAGTGCCTCGCGCCATCTCCCTCAAAACCGCAGACAAATAATGAACGAGATGGCTCATCATCACCGTCATCACAACGACCCAACCTAACACCGATTGGGTGCCCGGCGTGACGCCCATCCAACCGAATCCGGACAGAACCATCAAAATCAGATACAGACTGAATCCAAACATTAACAAGCCCGTGCGAAATGAATCCAACAGCTTGACCGACATCAAAGACATCAACAGCAAGCTCAGCAACATCAAACCGATCTGTTGCTTCGCAAAGTCCACCTGAGTCAAACCGATTAAATTCAATACCGATGCCAAAGATAAAATGGCTAAAAACGTCTTCTTATGGTGAGACAACCAAAGTACCCAGTTATAAGCCCAGCGAGCTCTCATATCCATTTCCTAGTTCTGTTCTATTTGATGAGGGGGGAGATTCCGTCCGAATTCTCTCACTGAATACGATGCATCTGTTAAAATAATCGGCTTTCAATTCGCTCGAAAATTAAATCTGCATGACACATCCTTCTTCAAGTGCCCCCTATTCTTTTTTTGATGCCGCGGACATCCCCCTAAAGGGGCAACGCTCTTATTGGCAGGTCAACAGCCTAGCAGAAAAAGCATTGGTTATCAGTGAAAAAGCGCAAAAATTCGATGGCTTGAGTATTTTGTTAACGGCTACCACTGACGAAGCGAACAAGCTTGAAGAGCATATCAGATTTTTCAGCGGTTCCGATTCTGATAACAGTCGCCTGACGATCTTGAACTTTCCAGACTGGGAAACCCTGCCCTATGATCAGTTTTCGCCGCATCAGGACATCATCTCCCAGAGACTGAAAACCTTACATCAGTTACCGCTGCTAAAACAGGGCCTGTTGATACTGCCGACCAGCACCCTGCTGCAAAAAGTCGTCCCCCATCATTTTATTGATAAATATACTTTTTTACTCAAGACCGGCGATACCTTAAATATCGAAACCTTTACCCATCAACTGGAAGCGGGCGGCTATCAACGGGTCAACCAGGTAGTCGAACACGGGGAATTCGCCGTCCGAGGGTCCTTGATCGACCTGTTTCCGATGGGCAGTCGGTCGCCCTTTCGCCTGGATTTATTCGATGATGAAATCGAAACCATTCGCAGCTTTGATCCGGAAACCCAACGAACCGTCGAGCAAATTGATGAAATTGAGTTCTTGCCAGCCAAAGAATACGACCTGACCGACGCCGGCATTCATTTATTCCGCCAGCAATTCCGTACCCATTTCGGTGAGGACGCTCGCACCGCTCAGCTCTATAAATCAGTCAGCGATCATCAGACGATTGATGGACTCGAATACTATCTGCCACTGTTCCATAGCGAACTGGCCAGTTTCTTCGATTATCTGCCCGAAAACAGCCTGTTTTTCGATGACGGTCACTTACAGCATGCGATTCAGGCCACCTGGGAAGAATATCAAGATCGGTATGACATCGTTCGACATAATCCTGACTTTCCAGTACTGCCGCCCGAGCATTTGATCCAGTCGGAAAACGAAGTCTTTGCAAACCTGAAAGGCTTTCATCGAATTTCCTTTGATCAGCCGATAAGCGAAAAAGTGACCGCTCGATTCGGCGGTAAGCCGCTTGCCGATCTTAGCATCCAGAACCAAAGCGACTACCCGCTTGCCAAGCTCAATGCTTTTTTGGATCAATACAATGGCAGGATACTCTATTGCGCCGAATCGACCGGTCGCCGGGAAACATTACTGACCTTATTGAAGAAAGAAAAAAGCCGTCAAATCACCACGCCGACCATCGTGGAAAACTGGCGCCAATTCCTCGATACGGATCACGCTGTTTCGATCCTGGTCGGCCCCTTGGAAGAAAGCATTTATACCGACGCGTTTTGTGTGATCTCCGAAGCTCAGATTTTCGGCCTGGCGGTCATGCAAAAACGTCGCCGCAAACGCAAACATTCTGATTTCGAAACGTCCATTTCCAACCTGATCGAGCTTGAAGTCGGCGACCCGATCGTTCATATCGACCATGGGGTTGGCCGATATCGAGGTCTGGAAACCATGAATATTCAAGGCGAAGACCATGAATTGCTGATGATCGAATATGCCGAAGAAGCCAAGCTGTATGTGCCGGTGACCTCATTACACCTGATCAGCCGCTATACCGGTGCCAGCAGCGAAACCGCCCCGCTGCATAAAATCGGCTCCGACAAATGGAAAAAAGCCAAGCGCAAGGCCGCCGAGAAAGTCCGGGATGTGGCCGCAGAACTGCTCGACATCTATGCCCAACGCGAAGCACGCCCGGGATTCGCATTTGAAACTGACGAACAGGCTTATGCCCGTTTCTGTGCCAGCTTCCCATTCGAGGAAACACCGGACCAGGAAGCAGCCATTGAAGCAGTGGTGGCCGATATGCAATCGGACAAACCGATGGATCGCCTGGTCTGCGGGGATGTCGGTTTCGGCAAGACCGAAGTCGCCATGCGAGCTGCCTTTATCGCCGCCTATGCCGGTAAACAAGTCGCCGTGCTGGTACCGACTACCCTGCTGGCTCAGCAACACATGGAAAACTTCAAGAACCGCTTTGCCGACTGGCC
>JAWVWZ010000106.1:0-5480 GCA_033723505.1 Hydrogenovibrio sp. | reverse complement strand
ATTGAGCGACGCCGAAAAGACCGATCTGACCGAACACCTAAAGGCCCTAATGCCTTGGCGGAAAGGGCCGTTTGACGTCGAAGGCATCTATATCGACACCGAGTGGCATTCCGACTGGAAATGGGATCGGGTGTTGCCGCACCTGGCGCCACTGAAAAACCGCAAAGTGCTCGATATCGGTTGCGGCAGTGGTTATCACCTGTGGCGGATGCTGGGAGAAGGCGCAAAGCTTGCTATCGGCGTCGATCCCAGCCTGCTGTTTATGAGCCAATTCCTGGTCATGAAACACTTCATCGGCGAAGAGGCCCCTGCATTTTTCCTGCCGATTACCCTTGAAGCTTTGCCAGTCATCAATAAGTCGGAAGAATTCGACACGGTTTTCTCGATGGGCGTCCTTTATCACCGGCGTTCCCCAATCGACCATATCCTCGATCTGAAAAAACATATGAAACCGGGAGGAGAAATGGTGTTGGAAACACTGGTGGTGCCAAACGAATATGGACAACTGCTGGTACCGGAAGATCGTTATGCGCAAATGAACAATGTCTGGTTTCTGCCAAGTGTTGACGAGCTTGTTCGCTGGATGAAAAAGTGCGGACTGAAAAACGTCAGATGCGTCGATATCGACCAAACCTCGACTGAAGAACAGCGTTCGACCGAATGGATGCAATGGAAGTCTCTCGAATCTTTCTTGGATCCCAACGATGCCTCCAAAACGGTCGAAGGCTATCCGGCACCCCTAAGGGCCGTCATTCTGGCCAATAAATAGTCATCTCCGACCCCTCACTTTCCTTAAGCTTTTGATTAATGCTTAAGGAAGGTTTAAAGTTTTCTTCACAAGGTTCAAGCCTGTTTTAAGAATATCGGTCGGATTTCGCCGATATAATGCGGCTAAAAATTTCCATCTAACCCTTTAATGACGTGGATCGATTATGTCTGAAAACACTGCAACGCTCTATTCGAAATTTACCGATTTACTGGCGCATCTCGATCAACACATCATCGGTCAATCTCACTTGACCCAAAGAATGTTGATCGCCTTACTTTCCGATGGACACCTGCTGGTTGAAGGTCCGCCGGGGCTGGCAAAAACCAAAGCGATCAAGACACTATCGACACTGATTGAAGGCGATTACCACCGCATCCAGTTCACCCCAGATTTACTGCCTTCCGACATTACCGGAACGGAAATCTATCATCAGCAAACCGGTGAATTCGTGTTGCAAAAAGGGCCAATCTTCCACAATCTGATATTGGCCGATGAAATCAACCGCGCACCGGCCAAAGTACAATCGGCGCTGTTGGAAGCGATGGCAGAAGAGCAGGTCACCGTCGGCAAACATACCTTGCCGCTTGAACGCCTGTTCATGGTAATGGCCACCCAAAACCCGATTGAGCAGGAAGGCACCTATAGCTTGCCCGAAGCGCAGCTTGATCGATTTATGATGCATGTCAAAATCGATTATCCTTCCGCCGAAACCGAAAGACATATTCTCGATCTGGTGGAAAACGAAGCGCGTGCTGACCATCAGAAAAACGCTGCTTTCACACCTGTCAGCCAAGCCGACCTGTTTACCGCACGAGAACAAATCCTCAATATTCACCTATCAGAAGAAACCAAAACCTATATCGTCGAACTGGTGATGGCGACCCGCCAGATCGGCAAATACGATGCCGGCTTGGCAAAATTCATCGACTACGGCGTCAGCCCACGGGCAACCTTGGCTTTGTCACGCGGTGCACGTGCGCTGGCCTGGCTCAAAGGACAGGACTTCGTCAGTCCGGAAGAAGTGCAAGCGATGGCTCATGATGTCTTCCGGCATCGCTTACTGGTCAGCTTTGAAGCCGAGGCTGCCGGCAAAACGGCCGACGACCTGGTTGATGACTTAATCCAACTGGTTCCGGTCGTTTGATTCAAAACGTCAAGATGCAACGGATGACTCATCATGTCTGAAACCTCAACCGAACATGCCATCTACTCCGATATCGAAGCGCTGCTGGCGATCCGGTTTCATGTGAAACGACGACGACTGACATCGCAACAGAAATTGCTCTCTTCACAGGGTGGTTATCATCAGGCCATCAGAAAGGGCCGGGGGATGGAGTTCAACGAAGTACGTGAATATACGCCGGGAGACGACATTCGCCACATCGATTGGAAGGTCAGCGCGCGTACCCAAAAAATCCACACCAAACTCTTTACCGAAGAGTTGGAACAACCCGTCATCTGTCTGGTCGAACAAACACCGAAACTGTTTTTCGGGTCACGCATTCGCTTCAAATCGGTTCAGGCACTCAATATTGCATCCGCTTTGGCCTGGGTCACTGTACAGCAAGGTGACCGTTTCGGTGGCTATGTCTTTAATCCTCGAGCTCACCATTGGGTGGAACCGAAACATCAACAAACAGCCGTTACCCGGTTTTTACATGCTTGTCTCGACCTGCAGAAACAGGTGACTTCTCCTACTGGCATGGAAACCGACTGGATCAGTCATCTGGCCGCATTACAACACCATATCAAAGGCGGAAGCCGCTTATTCCTGATTGGCGATTTTCTGGATATGCCTTCGGCTTTCCATCAGCAACTGATTCAGCTGAAAAAGCGCGCGGACATCACATTGATCCATCTGTTCGATCCCATCGAAAAGTCTCTGCCTGCCAAGGGGTTGCTGCAACTGACAGATGGACAACAGCAATTGAATATTGATACGGACACCAGCGAGCAGAACCAACTCTATCAAGTGAATTATCAGCGATCCTGGCAAGCGCTGTCCGAGACATGCAACGCCGGACATATTCCTTTGGTGGAAGTATCCTCGCAAGCCGATCCGGTTCAGGCACTGATAACCCAAAAGGTGATCTACTGATGGCCGAGCAAAAACTCCCGCTTCCCAACCACACACCAACCGAGATGGTGGCGAATGGGCATGCGATGCTGAGTCAATTGCAGGACATTGTCACCCCGAATCCCGTCGGCTGGTGGCCACCGTCTCAAACTTTGATCGGGCTACTGGTCGGGCTTGGAGGCATTCTCATCGGTTTGAGCTGGTACTTCTGGACTCAGCGCAAAGCCAACCAGTATCGCCGCCAGGCAAAATCTTTATTCGAAGATGCCATGGCACAGGCCACCACACCAAAACAAAAACTTCAGCAAGCCAATAAGCTGCTGAAGCAGGTCGCGATCACCACCTACGGACGAAAGCAGGTCGCCGCACTTTCAGGAAAAGCCTGGACCGACTTTCTCAAACAAACCGCCTCTTATATCGATCAGCCTGAACACCTTTCGCAAAACCTCAGCGCCATTTATCACGCCGATCAGCCTTTGGACGAATGGGAGCTGGAAGCCACTTTGCATTATGTCCAAAGCTGGATCAAAGGACATCACAAATGAGTGGGTCTTTTTTAAGCAGCTTCGATTTCCTCTGGGTGTGGATGGTCGCCTTTCTGCCTTTGCCTTGGATTCTGCGCATCCTGCTGAAACCGGCGGAAAAAAAGCACGTCCCCTTGTTGGCTCCCCATCTATTTAAACGCTTGAGCGGACGGCTTTCGCAAGCCCCTTATCGCCTCAACGGGCAAGGTCGTACGGTTCCCTGGTTCTATCTTTTGCTTTGGGGCCTGCTGATCCTTGCCGCAATGCGCCCCGTCTGGTTTCTGGCTCCCGCCACCTTCAATGCCAGTGGTAAAGACATCATGCTCGGCGTCGATCTTTCCGGCAGCATGGAAAAAAACGACATGACGCTCGACGGCAACGCTGTGGACCGACTGACTTCGGTCAAAGCTGTGGTTTCCGATTTTATCCGCAAACGTCGCGGGGATCGTATGGGGCTGGTGGTATTCGGCACTCAGGCGTTTCTGCAAAGTCCTTTGACCTACGATCTACATACGGTCAACACCTTGCTACAAGAAACCGAAATCGGGATGGCCGGCAACAATACTGCCATCGGAGATGCCATCGGCATTACGCTGAAACACCTGAAACAAATGCATCAAAAGCACGCCGTAATGATTCTATTGACCGATGGTTCCAATACCGCAGGCGCCGTTCAACCAATGGATGCCGCCAAGCAAGCGAAAAAAATGGGCTTGAAAATTTATACCATCGGCATCGGCCGGGCGCCAGCCAGTGCGATGAGCGTCTTTTTCGGCGGCAATGATATGGATGTTGCCACACTCAAGGCCATTGCCAAAATGACCGGCGGTCAATTCTTTTCCGCCTCAGATACCAACCAGTTGAACGAGGTTTACCAGACCATCAATAAGCTGGAATCCACCGAGCATCAAATCCATCAATACCGACAACGGGAAGAACTGTTCGTCTGGCCATTAGGTCTGGCACTGTTGTTGAGTTTTTTACCGGCGGTATTCAGAATTTTCCGACTGCGCTTCGGGTTCACGAAAGGCGGAGGAAATCCATGAACTGGGCGAACTTCCATTTTTTACGACCGGAATGGCTGATCTGCCTGATTCCCATCCTGCTCCTGATATGGAAACTCTGGCGTGACGACCTTCGACAAGGTGGGTGGCAATCGATCATTGACCCTCATTTCAAATCCGTCCTGCTAGGCAAAGAGGCCGAGCGTAGTCAGACTCCTTGGCCGATTGTCGGGCTGGCCATCATCTGGTTGACGGCCACCTTCGCTCTGGCCGGCCCGACCTGGCAATCCGTCGAACAACCTAGCGAAAAGTCGGGACAAGGATCGGTCATCCTGCTTGACCTGTCGTTGTCAATGCTGTCAGACGATCTGAAGCCGAACCGTATCACCCGAACCCGCTATAAGCTGATTGACCTGCTGAAAGCTCATCCGGAAATGGCAACCGGGATGGTTGTTTATGCCGGATCGGCACATGCCTTGGCACCCATCTCCGAAGATAACCAGACGCTCCTGTCGCTGATTCCGCATCTCAATCCAGTGATCATGCCGGCCTATGGCTCAAATGCCATTCTCGGATTGAAAAAAGCCTTATCGTTGATTGCCGGCGCGCATGTCAAGCAGGGTCATTTGATCTGGGTACTCGATGATATTGAGGCTGATCAAGTCGACCAGGCCGTGAAGCTGATTCAAGATGCCAAAGTCACCGTCAGCATTTTGATTGCCGGAACACCCGGCGGCGGCCCGATCTCGATGCCCAATTATGGATTGATCAAAGACAACAATGGCAAAATCGTCATCGCCAAAATTCCGGTCACCCGAATCCAAAAACTGGCGAGCAAGATCGATGCTTCGGTCACGCTTTTGCAGGCGGACGATTCGGATCTGAGTCAACTGCTTCCGCCTTTCTCCAGCGCAATGACGGCTACCGACATCAAAGACGAGAAAAAACTGGCGAGCTGGCTCGATAATGGTGTCTACCTGACCTTGCTTTTGATCCCGCTGGTGGCGCTGGCCTATCGACGTGGCTGGCTATTCAGCTGGATGATGACCTGGGGGTTGGGGCTGCTGATGCTGGCAGGCTCCGGTCTGTATCCACAAGCTGTTTAT
>JAWVWZ010000105.1:0-5635 GCA_033723505.1 Hydrogenovibrio sp. | reverse complement strand
CTGCCGCCAGCTGTGCGGCGATGAAAGGTTGACCGAACGGGTTTTCCAGTCAAACACCATGCGTGTGACGCCAGACAACTGCCACTGCCCCTGTTGAAAATCGGCTTTCTTGGCAAACAACTGCTCTGAGAGACGATCATCTTTTAGTTTAAAAATGGAAACATTGAAGAACTGTTTATCGGAAATCACTTTCCCGACATGCACATATTGAGATTCATCTTTCATCCAGAAATCATCGGAACTGCCGATAGTGAAATTCTGACTCAAGGCTTCACTGCGCATTTTTTTGGCATAAGCTTCCGCTTGAGGCGCAAACCATTCGCCCATCACTGCGACCACCAGCCACAAAATCAGGGCGGATTTCATCACCCCCCAAAAAATTCTTTTAATCGACCAACCGGTCACCCGCAGGATGGTTAACTCGGCATGATTCGCTAAACCGCCTAAGCCGAGCAGAGTGCCAATCAACAATGCGACCGGGAAGATTTCATAACCATAAACAGGAAGTTTCAGCGCCGTATAAAGCGCTCCTTTCGCCAGCGTGTATTGATCGTTGAGTTTACCGAGTTGAATCATAAACTCCGAGAATCCCAGAATAATCAGAAGCACCATCAGCACAACCAACGTATGACTGATCAGCACGCGCCCCAAATATCGCTCAACCAGATTCATGAAGCACTTCCCTTAGTTGTTTCGGTTTTAGCGGCCCGAAACTTTGACGACAGCGAAACTGTCGGTAGAACGAACCATTTGGGCATCAGTTTTCCTGGATAAAGCGCATAAAACAAGAAAATCAGCAACACAGGCCAAAGTCCTATTTGCACCGGGAAATTTCCGTGATCAATGGCATCACGAGTGGTCACCAATAACTGGTTGAATATCACATAGAGCACCAAAGCGAAAAAGATTTTGGCGAAGCGCCCTTCTCTTGGGCCCGACTTGCTCATCTTAAGCCCCAGCAACCCTAAGACGATAATGGACAGAGGCGTCAGTAATCGCCATTGCAATAACGATTTATCCGGCACTTTGTCTGAGTGCCAGAGTTCGAGCGTCGTCACTTCATATTTACCACGTGAAGGCGCCGATACTTGTATCTCCGGTAAATACCCTTCAAACCGTTTAAAATCTCGAACCGTTAAGTTCTCCCCTTTCTCCAGTCCTTCATAACTGTGACCATTCAACAGCACCAGCGCCAGCTTGCCATTGATCCACTCGAATTTACCGGTCGGCGCCATCAGCAAGACATCCTGATCAGGGTTGAACAATCGCACCCAAACCGAGTGCATTTCTTTGGTTTCACTGATAGATTTTGCATAAAACACGCCTTCACCATTCGGCAGTTCATTAAACTTCCCCGGCGTCAAAGCTGCCAAAGGGCTGGTTGTTTGCGCTTCGGTAATCAACATTCGATCCTGCTTAAAACTCCACGGGGTGACATAAAGCGTAATCCAGGCGGTCAACAACGCCAGGGGCAGTAGGAACCAAAATATCCGCTTCTGGAAATAACGGGAAGGAATACCACAACTGCTCAAGACCACCATCTCCTGATCCTGATATAAACGACCAATGGCCAACATCACTGACAGCAGGGCCACCAGAGGTAAAATCACTTCCAGTGCCGGAGGGATTTTATATAGCAATGCCTGAAATACGGCAGAAGGCGGAATTTTACCTTCCACGGCGATTGCCAAAACTTTAGTGGCTTCCGTCCCGAAGGTGATCAGCAGTAACACAGCAAGTACCGCGAAAAAGGTTGCAAACAATTCTTTGTAAAGATACTTATCAAGAATTCGCAAAAAACACCGCCAAACGCTAGAATAGAGTTAATATATCAAGAAACCACCGGAGACCCTTTTAAGCAGGGGGACAAAGCCAAGATACCGGCATCTTTCTCGGTGACTGAAGTAAAGATTATACAAAAAGGCCATTGATTAAATGAAACAAATCGAATTCAAACTTCAAAACTCTCCACAATCTTCCGAATTTGACACTTTGGTACTGCCCATTTTTGATGACGGGACATCCATTGAAGTTGCGGACACTTGGAGCTTAAGCAGTACGATCGAGACGTTATTTAAGCAAGGCGACTTTAAAGGAAAATCTGGCGAAACCCTGATGTTATTTCAGCAACCTGACTTCTCACGGGTGTGTCTTATCGGGGTCGGAAGCGCTGAATCTTTAACGACCAAAAGCTATATCGAACTCTGTAACACTCTGGCCAAAACACTGATTAACTCGGGTGCCCAGAGAGTCCTGAACCTTGTCGGTCAAGTCAGCCCCAGTCACATGGATACCTCGGAAGCCCTTTATCAACTGACACTATCGATGCAAAAATCACTATATGATTACACGCACGAAAGCCGTGGGAAATACGAAGCCAAGCCCATCCACTTGGAAACGGTTTCCTACCTGATCGAAAACACCAAGGGGCTGCAACCTCGTATCCAACAGGCACAAGCAACCGCTTTCGGTATGGCGCTCACTCAGGATTTGGCCAATATGCCGAGTAATTTCTGTACGCCGAGCTATCTGGCGCAAACGGCTGAAAGCCTCGCCGATACCTATGGGTTCGATTGCAACGTGCTTGAACGTGAGCAAATGATTGAAATGGGAATGGGGTCGTTTATGGCCGTTGCTCAGGGCGCGACCACGCCACCGAAAATGATCTGCCTTTCGTACCAAGGAGCCGACGAAGACCAAGCGCCAATCGCTTTGGTTGGCAAAGGGGTTACTTTCGATACTGGAGGGATTTCACTGAAACCCGGCGCGTCGATGGACGAAATGAAATACGATATGGGCGGTGCCGCAACGGTACTGGGTATTTTTGAGTCTCTGGGGCACTTAAAGCCAAAAATCAATGTCGTTGGCATCATTCCATCAACTGAGAACATGCCTTCAGGCAACGCCATCAAACCCGGGGACGTGGTCACCTCTTTATCTGGACAGACCATCGAGATCCTTAATACCGATGCCGAAGGCCGATTGATTCTTTGTGATGCATTGACCTATGCACAGCAGACCTACAAGCCAAGCAAAATCATAGACATGGCAACATTGACAGGTGCATGCATTATCGCATTGGGCCATCATATTTCGGCCGTATTAGGGAACGATCAGTCTTTGGTAGATGAACTGTTGGCCGCAAGCCAAACGACTTATGACCGTTTCTGGCAACTGCCTTTAAGCGAAGAATATGACGAGCAACTCAAATCCAACTTTGCCGACATGGCAAACATTGGTGGCCGCCCGGCCGGAACAATCACTGCGGCACAATTTCTGGCTCGCTTCACCAAGGAAGTACCTTGGGCACACTTGGACATTGCCGGAACCGCTTGGGTCAGTGGTGCCGATAAAGGCGCGACCGGGCGCCCAGTACCGGCATTGGTAGAATATCTTTCGGAGCAAGCCGGTAAATAATGGCGAACCCTGTGTAAAAGACAAGCATCCAATATGACAACACCATCTCAACCACAAAACAAAGACGTTTTGTTTTACGTGCTCGCAACCAACGACAGTGCATCGAGAGATGCATTCGTCGCCAAGCTGACGAATAAAATTTTTCAGCAACAACGGCAATGCGACATACGTTTCGATAATGAACAGGACTGCCTTCGTTTCGACCAAGTGTTATGGCAGTTTCAACCCCAGGCCTTCATCCCTCATGCAATTGCACTGGATACCCGGGCGCCTATTCAGCTCTGGCACCAGACTATTAGCCAGCCTTGCCAAGATGTTCTGCTCAATCTGCACCCTCAGTTTTGCGACGACTTCGACCAATACCAACGAACCATTGAAGTTTTGGATCAATCCGAAGCTTTGATTGAAATGGGCCGACAGCGTTGGAAGCAATACAAAGCACTTGGCTTTGATCCAGTTGTTCATAAAATCTCTTCAACTTGACCACCTTTTCGAGAACCCGACGATGAGACACTCTGTTAAACTCTACCTGATCGCTCCAGCCTTTCTACTTTTGTCGGCACTGTCGATACCGAGCATGGCCAGTCAGAAACAGGACGCCGAACTGACACACTTTTGTAAATTGCTGTCCAACAAACTGAGAACGGTCTCTTTTGACGGTTGCACGCAACTAAACCTACATATTGGTTACGACAGAACCCCCAATAAACTGCCTTTGACCACCCGGGAGGTGCTTCCAAACCCAGAAATCCCGCCTAAAGGAAAAATCCTGTTTATCGGAGGCATCCATGGAGATGAATATGCGGCGATCAGCATCACCTATCTATGGCTCAAAACCTTGATTAACAGTGGCAACCAAACACCGTACCACTGGCTGTTTCTCCCCCTCGCCAACCCTGACGGGCTATTGAAAAAGAATTCGACCCGGACCAACGCCGACGCGGTTGACCTCAATCGTAACTTTCCATCCCCTGACTGGGATGAACTGGCACTTAAAACCTGGAAAAACCACTACCATGCCAACCCTCGTCGTTATCCCGGCCCGCATGCCAACAGTGAACCCGAAACTCAGTGGATGGTCAATATCATTCAAAGGTTTCGTCCGGACGCCATCATTTCGATCCACGCCCCTTATGGCTTGCTCGATTATGATGGTCCGGAACATGCACAACCGAATAAAATCGGTCATTTGAAAAGACGAGGCTTGGGAACCTACCCCGGCTCGTTGGGGCGTTATGCAGGAGAATACTTGAACATCCCGGTTTTGACGCTGGAATTGACTTCTGCCGGGCGCATGCCTTCTTCGAAAGAGATTCAGATCATGTTAAATGATTTGGAGAACTGGGTCAGCGACAAGATCCGCCAACGAGAAATCGATATGTAACAGGGACAGAGCGTTGCTTGCTTACGAGTAACGGTGGTTCTGACCGGCAACCGTCGCCTGCTCTACTTCTAAAACCAACTGCCATCCCCCGCCGGCATCATTGGATTTCTTTTTCCAATATTGCTCGACAATTTGATTTTGTTGGCCCACTTTCGCAGGAAAACTCACATAATAAAGATCTTTTTCGCCCGGGTATTCAAATACGCCCACCTGACTCCAGTCCACTTGATATTGTTGCTGGCTGCGTAACCACTGGTTGATTTTGGAAAGTACCTGTTGCTTATTTTCTTCCGCGTCAATCGTCATCTCTTTCGGATCAACATTCGAGGCGATAATCACGGGCGTCTCCGGCGACAAACGATAGCGGTTAATCAAATCTTCCATTGCCGGATTGTTAAGCACCACACAGCCACGACTCGCCAGTGGTGGACGACTGTAGGTATAACGCGGCGTTCCATGAAGCCAGATACCGGATCCTGTTCGTCCCAACTGCCGATCCCACTGATTCGGATAATTCAGCGTTAATGCGGCCACGCCATACAATTCCGGCAACCTCTCGTCAGGCAGTTTCTTAACGACCTGATAGACACCGACTGGGGTTTTCAAATCGCCGCGATACTGTTTTCCGGCACCCTTTCGACCAATGGAAACATAATAATTGGCAACTTCATGATAACGCCCCCCTTCCTGCTGGTAGAGAAACAAGCGATGGGCTTCGGAGTTTACGATCACCAAATAAGGCTGGATACTCGATTTTAATACATAATGCCCCAGAAGCGCACTCTGCTCATGAGCTGAGAAAGCCGTCGCACGCCATCTCACTTTTGCCTCCAT
>JAWVWZ010000104.1:0-5659 GCA_033723505.1 Hydrogenovibrio sp. | reverse complement strand
GGGCTGGAACGGCCAGATCGTATTGGAAATCTTCAACAGCGGCAAGTTGCCACTGGCACTCAGACCGGGCATGGACATCTGCGCCATCAACTTCGAGACCTTGTCGAGTGCGGCCATCAAACCCTACAATAAACGGGAAGATGCAAAATACCGGGATCAAAAAGGCCCGACAGCCAGTCGAATCACACAAGACAAATCCCGCAAGATCGAAGAAAGACAACTGGATCTGCTGAGCTAAGCAATCAAGCGGTCTGAAAGGACGGTCTCTGCAACACCATCAACTCCCCCTCGCTACGCACACAAAATCTGCCAGGCGGGGGTTCCAGACGACACCGACACAAGGAACGACTATGAGCTTTCTAAAAAAACTCTTTTCCAAATCATTGCCGGAAGACATCCAAAACGCCATCGAACAAGCGCTTGGAAAATTGTCCATCGAAGGCATTGATGACGCTGTGTTCGACGAAAAAATCCTCAGCGACATCAGCTTCAAAAAAGGCGCGTTAAGTCTGACGTTAACCCTTCCGTTTCCTGCCAAATCTCTTTGGCCTGTTTTGGAACAACAATTGAGCAATGCGCTGTACGAACATGAACAAATCAAGGACGTCAGCATCCAATGGCAAACCAAAATCGATGCGCGCATGACGCACAACACGACTCAACCCCTGAAAGGGGTCAAAAACATTATCGCCGTCGCTTCTGGTAAAGGCGGCGTCGGTAAATCGACTTCCAGCGTCAATCTTGCACTGGCATTACAACAGGAAGGCGCTCAGGTAGGGATTTTGGATGCTGACATCTATGGCCCCAGCATCCCGACTATGTTAGGCGCGCATGAGAAACCCCAGACGCTGGACGGCAAAAGCATGGAACCGATTCGTGCCCATGGGCTGCAGTTAATGTCCATCGGGTTTTTGATTGACCCGAACGAGCCGATGATCTGGCGTGGCCCGATCGTGACTCAAACTTTGACACAGCTTTTGAACGAAACCAACTGGCAGGATCTGGACTATCTGATCATTGATCTGCCTCCTGGAACGGGTGATGTCCAATTAACAATGTCACAGCAGATTCCGGTCACCGGTTCGATCATTGTCACCACGCCTCAGGAAATTTCCCTGATTGACGCCCGCAAGGGATTGAAAATGTTTGAAAAGGTAAATATTCCGATACTCGGCATCATTGAAAATATGAGTACGCATATTTGTAGCCAATGCGGACATGAAGAGGCGATTTTCGGCGAGCACGGCGGTGAAACCCTGGCAAAAGAAGGCGGCAACAAGCTACTGGGGAAACTGCCGTTGAACAGTGGCATTCGACAGGGAATGGACGAAGGCAACCCGGTGATGGTTTCCGATCCGACCGGTGATGTGGCAAACCGATACCGTCAAATCGCCCACACCGTTTCCAGCGACATGGGTCTGCAGAAACGCAGTTATGCGTCGGCCTTTCCGAATATTGTCGTCGAAAACAAATAAATCAACGCAAGGCCTGGAATTAAGCGGTGACTTGTTGCCAACGGTAACGGGCAGTCGCCGCGGTTGCCCCTTCATTGAAGGTCAAGGTTTCGCACAGGCGTGTAATCAAAAACAACCCTCTTCCTGAAAACTGGGTGCTTTCGATGGTTTCATTGAGTTTGATGTCATAATTCGGCACACCGGAATGCGAAACATGCACCAGAATATCTGCAGCATGTTCACCTTGTGGGATCTGCTCAAGTTCGATGACAACATTGCCTTCGGTCATGGCTTGTAACCGCTGCTGTTTCAATTGGGTGAAGAGCATAAAGCCATTTTCTTCATTTTTGATCATCGAGTCGAGCTCCAAGAGCCCATGTTCAACGGCATTATGATAAAGCTCAGAAATCACCACGAACAACTCTTCCTTAAACTCCACCAATGGTTGCATGGCCATGATCGCATCCACCACCCCTTCTATCGGATTCTGATTAGATTGGATGTTTTCGTGACTGAATTCAAATCGTAACCGCCACGCGCTTGCCGCAACAATCATCCGGTTGGAGGCGGCCATCAAGTTGTCGTTTGACAGCGCCAGTATCTCACGTAACCTCAGCTTGGCAATGGAAACATCATCATCAAACTCGGTCGCATTGCAAAACACTTTCGCAGCCTGACTCAATCGGACCAAAGGCATTTCCGGGTCATTTTGCACCATTTCCACGACACGTTGAACACCGAACATTTCTTTTTCTTCATTCATGGATTCAACCAGACCGTCGGTATAGAGAATAAATTTATCCTCTTCACTGATTGTCACCTTCACCGGATTGAAGTTCAACTCTTCACTGGTGAGGATTCCCAGCGGTAAAGAAATAGAGTGGTGCAATTGTACCTCTCTGGTCACGCTGTTGAGCTGAATGACCGGCTGCATCCCGGCATTGAAAATAGCCGCCATTTTACGATCCGGTTGAATTTGCACCATGACACAACTGAAGAAAACATGAACCGGTAGAATGTCTTTGAGCTTGGCGTTCATCACCGATAAAATCTCACAGGGCGTACGCCCTTTTTTGCTCATCGAATAAAAGACTTCCGCCATTGGAATCGCACCAATCGCCGCCGGCAAACCGTGACCGGTAAAATCTCCGAGCAGGATCATCACATTGCCCGAGGGCGTAATGCCCGACAAAAACACATCTCCATTAAAAATCGATGCCGAGGAAATATGGGTTTCCAGCCCGGGAATGGCTTTACTGGTACGATGGACAAATCTGTCAAAAATGCGTTCGGCGGCCTCGTGCTCCAAGGCCAGATTAGAGTGGAGAATTGAAATGCACTGTTTGGACTGGCGTAAATCGGACACCAGCGTTTTTAACTTCATCAACGAAGCCACTTTGGCCAAAAAAAGTTGCTCGGAGGAATAAGGCAGCTGCAGGAAATCTTCGGCACCGACCGCCAGCATTTGTAGCAAAGCCTCAGAGGCGGTGTCCTTCGCCAGGATCAACACGGGAATACCCGCATCGTCGTCTTCCAGCGGAACGGATTTTATTTTTTCGACCAACCCTACACAAGATGCCTGCGCTTGTTCCATTTGAATAATGACGAGCTCAAGTGCTTCGGTCAGAAATAAACGATAAGCCTCTGTGCCATTTTCGGCGATTAACACTTCATATCCGTTAGCGACCAACACGGATTGAAGTTTGGATTGTTCCGAACCTGAACGGCCGACTAATAGAATCTTATTCATTCAAAGCTTTTCTGTTTACTATTTACCTTGAGTATAGGCCAGTATTCTGAACTGAAGATGAAGAAAGACAGACAATTATGGATTAATGGAAAATAATTGTTCGAATTTAGCCACTTTCAGTATTTTCATCACATCGTCATTCACGTTGACCAGTTCCACCCTGGAGGCATCGGAATGGGTTTTTTCCCGCAACATCAATAACATGCCGAGCGCGGAACTATCCATGTACGTTGCTTGCGCTAAATCGATTACAAACCTGGAGGCTGTTTCAAGGTTTTCGTTAATTGTACGATTAAAGTCGTCGTAATAACTGATATCAAAATTGCCACTGATTTCGATATTCACATTTTGGTCATGCACTTTCGACTTGACACCCACCATTTAAACTCCATTTAAGAGGTAATACTGAAAACAAAAACCATATTAAATGAGCTGGAATTTCTGCGCAATTAATTTCCTTTATCCTAGCACCCAAAGTTTCTTAAATAATCCTTTTCTATCCTTGCAAAGAACTTTCTGTTCCATATCTTCCGACTCAAGCGAAACAATTACCGATTTCTTCATTTTTATCCGCCGATATCCGGGGGAAATCGTCAAAAAATGGCTGTAAATAGCATATAATAGCCCAAAATTTTTAAGTTGAGAAAAAGCATGACAAATCAGACCTCACGAAAAATACTCATTACCAGTGCACTGCCTTACGCAAACGGGCCGATCCATTTAGGCCATCTTGTTGAATATATCCAGACAGACATCTGGTCCCGCTTTCAAAAAATGCGTGGGCACCAGTGCTATTATGTCTGCGCGGACGATGCACACGGAACGCCGATCATGCTGCGTGCGCAATCCGAAGGCATCTCGCCCGAAGAATTGATTGCACGCGTTTCGCAAGAGCATCAGCAGGATTTTGCCGGTTTCCATATCAACTTTGACCATTATCATTCCACCCATTCACCGGAAAACCGTGAATTTGCCGGCTATATCTATAACCAGCTCAAGGAAAAGGGACATATCACCCGCAAAACCATCAAGCAGTTTTTCGATCCGGAAAAACAAATGTTCCTACCGGATCGTTTCATCAAGGGCACTTGCCCGAAATGCAAAGCGCAGGATCAGTATGGCGATAACTGTGAAGCCTGCGGCGCGACCTATAACCCGACGGAATTGATTGACCCGAAATCGGTTGTCTCCGGCGCGACGCCCATTGAAAAGGAAACGGAACACCTGTTTTTCGAGCTGGCACACTTCGGTGATATGCTGAAAGACTGGACACACAAAGGTCACCTGCAAACACAAATCGCCAACAAACTGGACGAATGGTTCGAGTCCGGCCTGAGAGGCTGGGACATCTCCCGTGATGCCCCCTATTTTGGCTTCGAGATTCCCGGTGAAAAAGACAAATTCTTCTATGTCTGGCTGGATGCACCGGTCGGCTATATGGCGAGTTTCAAAGCCTTATGCGAGAAAACCGGCATCGATTTTGATGACTTCTGGAAAGCGGACTCTGATGCCGAGCTCTATCATTTCATCGGCAAAGACATTATCTATTTCCATGCTCTCTTTTGGCCAGCAATGTTGTCGGGTGCCGGTTTCCGTACACCGGATGCGATCTATGCGCATGGCTTCCTGACCGTTGACGGGCAAAAAATGTCGAAATCGCGCGGAACGTTCATTATGGCAAAAACCTATCTGGATCACTTGAACCCGGAATACCTGCGTTATTACTTCGCCGCTAAACTGAACAGCCGCATTGATGATCTGGATTTAAATCTGGAAGACTTTGCTCAACGCGTCAATTCCGACGTGGTCGGCAAGGTCGTCAATATCGCCAGCCGTTGTGCCGGATTTATCGTCAAAAAATTCGACGGCAAACTTTGCGACACCTGGACGCCGCCGGTCACCGATTTATATCAACAATTCATCGACAAGTCGGAAACCATCGCCGAGCTATACGAACATCGTGAATATGCACAGGCGATGCGCGAAATCATGGCATTGGCAGACAAGGCCAACGAATATATCGATGAGACAGCACCTTGGGTGTTGGCGAAGCAGGAAGGCAAGGAAACGGAGTTGCACGAATCGGCCAGTATCGGCATCAACCTGTTCAGAGTGTTAATGAGTTATCTGACACCGGTGCTTCCGCAAACGGCGGAAAAAGCGCGTGCATTCCTTCAGTTGGAAGACGAGAGCTGGTCATCCATTGAAACGCCTCTGAAAGGTCACGGGATCACAAAATTCAAACCGCTGATGACACGCGTCGAGATGGATACCATCGAGAAAATGATTGAAGATTCCAAACAAAACCTGCAAGCAACCGCACCGGCGAAAGCAGATGCGGCGGTCAAGCCAGCAGAAAAGGCGTCGGGCGACCTTGAACCCATCGCAGACGAGATTACCTTTGATGACTTTGCCAAACTGGATTTCCGCATTGCAAAAATTGTCAATGCCGAAG
>JAWVWZ010000103.1:0-5688 GCA_033723505.1 Hydrogenovibrio sp. | reverse complement strand
TATCGCCAAGGTGTTGAAGATCTCTTCCATTTCCGCACTGGTGGCGACGGCTCTGGCGCCGATTTATATTTATTTCCTGTCCGGTGAATGGGCATGGGTGATTGGGACTGCGCTGATGACGGCACTGCTTTATTGGCGTCATCGCGGCAATATCCAGCGATTGATCCAGGGCGTCGAGCACTAAGCGTGCTTCCCGGCCCCCGCCTGGCAGATTTTGGTTCAGACAGGTGGCAGGGACTCCAGATCCCATCTTGGTTGGCAGGCGAAGTTCAGATCGTTTGACTGACCGGCATCCAAACGTTTCGATCCCGCATAGGCGATCATCGCGCCATTATCGGTGCAGAATTCCAGGCGTGGATAAAACGCTTCGCCTTTGCGCTTTTGCATCAGCGCATCCAGTTTTTTGCGGATTTCTCGGTTGGCACTGACGCCGCCGGACACCACCAGTCGATTCAAGCCTTCCTGCTCCAATGCCCGTTTGCATTTGATGGCCAGGGTATCGGCCACGGCGATTTCGAAAGCGCGGCAGATGTCGGCCTTGGTCTGTTCTGAACCGTCATTGTCTTTTTGTGCGGCATGCCAGGTGTTCAATGTATAGGTTTTCAGGCCGCTGAAGCTCATGTCCAGCCCGGGGCGATCGACCATCGGCCGAGGGAATTTGTAGCGGTCGGTTTGCCCGGATAAAGCCAGCTTGGAAACCTCCGGGCCACCCGGGTAGCCCAAACCGAGCATTTTCGCGGTTTTGTCGAAAGCTTCGCCGGCGGCATCGTCCAGCGTTTCGCCCAATAGTTTGTATCGCCCGATGCCGTCGACACGGATCAGCATGGTGTGGCCGCCGGAAACCAGCAGACAGACAAACGGGAATGAGGGTTGCCGTTCTTCCAGCATCGGTGCCAGAAGATGTCCTTCCATGTGATGCACGCCAACCGCCGGAATGCCCCAGGCAAACGCCAGGCTTCTGGCGACCGAAGCGCCGGACAGCAGAGCGCCCATCAACCCCGGCCCCGCGGTATAGGCAATGCCGGTGATTGCTTCAGGCGAGATCTGCGCCTGATCGATCGTTTGCTGGATCAACGGCAAAAGCTTGCGGATGTGATCGCGCGACGCCAGTTCCGGAACCACGCCGCCATACTCTGCATGCAGTTCCACCTGACTGTATAGCGTGTGCGCAAGCAATCCTTTTTCGGAGTGATAAAGTGCGATGCCGGTTTCGTCGCAGGAACTTTCAATGCCTAAAGTGAGTGAAGGGGTTTGCATAGATTTCGGGAACCGTGTTTTAATGGATATCTGGATTGTTGAAAGAGCGAAATTTTAGCAAAATATTGAAATTATTTGTATTTGATTGAAATTAACCTATTATTTTGTCGAAGTTTTGTTTGCAAAAGCGCGGCCATGATTTTATAATTCCCGTTTTCCCGATTTTCCCAAACGAAATTGATTCGTGAAAATCTAAGATAAAGAATTTATAAAAGAGATTATTATGCCAAGCGTAAAAGTTAGAGATACAGAACCATTTGACGTTGCATTGCGTCGTTTCAAGCGTGCTTGTGAAAAAGCAGGCGTATTGACTGAATCACGTAAGCGTGAGTTTTATGAGAAGCCTACTTGGGCGAGAAAGCGTATGAAAGCGGCAGCGGTTAAGCGTTTAGCTAAGCGTTTGTCTCGTGAAAACCGTCGTACATCTCGTTTGTACTAATTTTCTCGTTGCGTTTACGAAAATTGAGTAAGCTTAATGTCGAGTGAATTGAAAGCAAGCCTGACTTCAGCAATGAAGGCGGCGATGAAAGCGAAAGAAAAAGAGCGTCTAGGCGTTATTCGATCGATGCTGGCTGCGATTAAGCAGGTGGAAGTGGATAATCAGACGACGTTAGAAGATGATGCTGAAGTCCTTCCTATTTTGGATAAGATGTTAAAGCAACGTCGTGATTCCCAGCAGCAGTATCTGGATGCGGACAGACCTGAATTGGCAGAGCAAGAAGCTTATGAAATGACCATCATTCAGGAATTTTTGCCCCAACCCTTGTCGGAAGAAGAAATTGCTCAAATGATTGATGAAGCGGTTGCCGAAATGGGCGCTTCATCCATGCAGGACATGGGGAAAGTCATGGGGGCGTTGAAGCCTAAGATGCAAGGTCGCGCAGATATGGCTGAAGTGAGTAAATTGATTAAAGCGAAGCTCGGCTAAGTTTTACAATTTCATTTTCGTACATGAGAAACCCATCAGTTTTTGGCTGATGGGTTTTTTGCGTTTTAGGGGCTGTGTATTTTTCTGTGGATAAGGTGTTGATGACTCAATCTAAAAAAGGCAGTATTCCGCGTTCGTTTATCGAAGACCTCTTGGCACGATCCGATATCGTCCAGGTCATCGGTCAACGTGTACCCTTGAAAAAGGCGGGGGCGACCTATAAAGCCTGCTGCCCGTTCCACAGCGAAAAAACCCCTTCCTTCAACGTCAATCCGCAAAAGCAGTTCTATCATTGCTTCGGGTGTGGTGCCAGTGGCGATGCCCTCAAGTTTCTCACCGAATATGACGGTTTAAGCTTTGTCGAAGCCGTCGAGCAATTGGCGGCGATGAACGGCATGGAAGTGCCTCGGGAAAAGCTGTCGCCAAAAGCACAGGCGCAGCAGGAAAAAGCCAAAACCCTTTATGATGTCACCCATGCGGTGGCCAAATATTACCGCCAGCAACTGAAAGACCATCCCCAGTCCGAACAGGCCAAGCTTTATCTGAAAAACCGGGGGCTGACCTCGGAAATCGCCAAGACCTTTGTCATCGGCTATGCGCCGCCGGGTTGGGAAAACCTGACCAGCGGATTGAAAGCCGACCCGCAGTTGAAAGAACAGTTGGTCGAATCGGGCATGCTGATCCGCAAAGAAGACGGCCGCACCTATGACCGCTTCCGCAACCGGATCATGTTCCCGATTCGTGACGGCCGCGGCCGGGTCGTGGCCTTCGGGGGGCGGGTGATTTCTTCCGAAGACCAGCCGAAATACCTCAACTCTCCCGAAACGCCGATTTTCCACAAAACCTATACGCTGTACGGGCTGTATGAAATGCGCCAATCCCGTCAGGCTTTCGACCATGTGATTGTGGTCGAAGGCTATATGGACGTGGTGGCGCTGGCGCAGTTCGGTATCCGCAATGCCGTGGCGACGCTGGGTACGGCAATCACCGCCGAGCACCTCGATATTCTGTTCCGTCAGGTCAATGAAGTGGTCTTTTGTTTCGATGGCGACGAGGCCGGTAAAAAAGCCGCCTGGAAAGCGTTGGAGTTGGCACTGCCATTGCTCACGGAAACCCGGACGGTGAAGTTTTTGTTCCTCGCACAGGGAGAAGACCCGGATTCGACGGTTCGAAAAGAAGGCGTCGATGGCTTTCAGCGTCGGGTGGACACGGCCATGTCGATTTCGTCCTTCCTGTTTTCCGGGTTGATCTCCCGATTGAGCATGCCGATTTCGACGATTGAAGGGCAGCAACAGTTGATTTCCTTGTCGAAACCCTACATTGCTCAGGCACAAGGCGCCATGCCGGACTTGCTGACCAAGGTGTTGTCCGAGCATGTCGATTTGCCGGTCTGGCGTCTGGGGCAGATTATGGGCTTGCGCATCGCTTCCACCCGTAAGTTCGAGTCCCGTAAAAACAATACGCCGACCACCCTGAAGCCGAAAAGTATCGTCTTGCAGCTGGCCAGTGTCTTGTTTCGCCGCCCCTATTGGGCCAAGGTCTACGACGCGGAGTTTCTGGAAGCGCTGGGCGGTTCGGAAAAGCTGGAATATCGGTTTTTCGCGCAAATGCTGGTGGTGCTGAAAGAGCAGGGCTACTTGCTGGACGGGCTGAAAACCTGGTTGTCGGAACCGAATCGTCAGAAAGTGCTGGATCAGATTTCCGCCATTCCGACCAATGATGACGAAACCTTTCTGCGCGCGCAGCAGGAACAGGTCACCATGCAGATCGTCGAAGATCTGGCGAACGAGCAGGCGACCAAGCGGGTACGTGACGTTGAGAGCGACGATAAGGAAGCCATGCGCGAGTGGTTTGAGTTACAGAAAGCATTAAAACATCAAAAACCTTGAAAACGCATAACATGCCCTTATATAAGTTTATATATTTTCAAGGTTTTAAAGTAAAAAACAAAAAAACGGTTGAAATTTTTTGTATAATTTTCGGTTCTGTTTTTTTAGCTGAACGGGATTTAGCTGGGTATCAACATTGAGGCAAACATGACTAGAGTAGAAAGAAAACAGCAGTTAATTGATCTAATCGAAAGAGCGAAAGAACTTGGTTATTTAACTTTTTCAGACGTAAACGATGTATTGCCTGATGATATCGAAGAGGATCAGTTGGGTCAGGTTCTGACAATCCTTAGAGATTTCGGTATCCAGTTGTTCGACTCGGCGCCCGATGCAGATGAATTGTTGACCAAAGAAGGGGAAACCTTCGACGATGCGGCGGCCGAAGCGGCGATTCTGGCGTTGGCGGAAGTCGATGCCGAATTCGGTCGTACGACAGACCCAGTGCGTATGTATATGCGCGAGATGGGGTCGGTCGAGCTTCTGACCCGTCAGGGAGAAGTGGAGATCGCCAAGCGCATCGAAAACGGGATCCGCGAGATGCTTGCCTGCATGTCGATGTATCCGGTAGTGGCAATTGACCTGTTGAACTCCTTCTCGAAAATCGACGATGGGGAAGGGAAGATCGCCGACCTGATCCAAGGCTTTGTCCGTCCGGCCGACCTGGTCGATATTCCGATTGAAGAGCTGTCTCCGGATAATGATTCCGGTGAGCCGAAAGAAGACGGCATCAATCAGGAAGAGTTGGACGAGTTCCTGGTCAAACTGGCCAAGCTGAACGATGCCGTTCTGAAGCTGGAAGAGAAAAACGGCTATACCGACGCTAAAGCGCAGAAGAAGCGTGCCGAGCTGGTCGAGTTGATGGCATCGGTCAAATTGTCGCCGGTATTCGTGAACCGCATGATCAAATCGATCAAGCTGAAAATTGCCGCCATCCGTGAGCAAGAGCGTAATGTGGTAAATGTCGCCATGCGTCAAATCGGTGTGCCGAGACCCAGCTTCCTGAAAATCTTCGTCGGTGCCGAAACCGATTATGAAATGGTCGATCGCCTGATCGAAGCGCACCCGGATAAAGCCGCACAGCTTGAAGAAGCGAGAGGCGACATCAAGCGTGCCCAGAAACGTCTGGCGATGATCGAAAAAGCTGAAAAAATGCCGATCAATGTCTATAAAGACACCTATAAGAAATTAAGCAAACATGAAAGTCAGGCACGTGTGGCCAAGCGTGAAATGATCGAGGCCAACCTGCGTCTGGTTATCTCCATCGCGAAGAAATACACCAACCGTGGTCTGCAATTCCTGGATCTGATTCAGGAAGGAAACATCGGCTTGATGAAAGCGGTGGAAAAATTCGAATACCGCCGTGGTTACAAGTTCTCCACTTATGCCACCTGGTGGATTCGTCAGGCGATCACCCGTTCCATTGCGGATCAGGCTCGCACCATCCGTATTCCGGTCCATATGATCGAAACCATCAACAAGCTGAACCGTATTCAGCGTCAGTTATTGCAAAAAATGGGCAGAGAACCGACGCCGGAAGAATTGGCCGAAGAAATGGAAATGCCGGAAGACAAGGTTCGCAAAGTGATGAAGATCGCCAAAGAACCGATTTCGATG
>JAWVWZ010000102.1:0-5714 GCA_033723505.1 Hydrogenovibrio sp. | reverse complement strand
GCTTTTGTGTCCGTGTTGAGTGTGGCGTTTATTCTTGTTGGCTATCTTTTTAATTTTGCGTTTGCATGAATGAGTTTGAACTTTTGATAAGAGGTGAGAAATGAAAAATAATTTAATGGTTAGAATGATGACCTTGATGGTTTTGGTTTCATTGTTATTGGCGCATTTGTCAGGACAAACGAACTTGTTGACCCTGAACTGGTTATGGCTGGGAGCGTTTGCTGCTTTTATGGGATTCCAGGCGACCTTTACCGGATGGTGTCCGTCCAATTTGGTCGGTAAACTTTCCAAAACCGGGGAATGCTGTCCGGCGGGAAGCTGTTCGACAGCTAAGGCGCAACCAGTGAAACAGGAAAAAGCCTCGTCGGCCTGCTGCTCGGGAGAGCAGAAAGCAGACAGCGGTTGTTGTTCGGATGCAAGCAAACCGTCTGACAGTGGTTGTTGTTCGGACGACGCCAAAACTGAAGGTGGATGTTGCGGTTCGGCATCCGGACTGGAAATCAAAGTGCTGGGGACCGGATGCGCAAACTGCAATAACACGGCAAAATTGATTGAATCCACTGCTGCGGAGCAGGGCGTGAATGTTCAAGTGGTGAAAGTGGAAGATACTGCGGCAATCGTCTCTTATGGGGTGATGAGTACGCCGGCAGTGGTCATCAATGAAGAAGTCGTGCATGCCGGCGGCATTCCGACCAAGCAGAAGATTCAGGAGTGGCTCGAAAAAGCCTAACCTTTTCGATTTTACCACTGGGCTTAACGGAAATGTCACGCGCGTTTCATGGTGCTGTCACCTGATCTTGTTGCAATGACGGTTTTAATAGGAGATGACCATGTTCAATGTCTTGTTTTTATGTACCGGCAATTCCGCACGCAGTATTATGGCGGAAGCTTTGTTGAATAATGCCGCTGGAGACCGTTTTAAAGCCTATAGTGCCGGGAGTCACCCTGCCGGAAAAGTCAATCCGCATGCATTGGCGTTGTTGGAAGGCGCGAAAATTTCCACAGAGGGGTTACGCTCCAAAAGCTGGGATGAGTTTGCCGGTGAAGATGCGCCGATAATGGATTTTGTCATTACTGTTTGTGATCGGGCTAAGGGCGAGGTGTGCCCGGTTTGGCAAGGGCAGCCTGTGACGGCTCACTGGGGAATTGCCGATCCGGTTGCAAGGGATAAAGACGACATTCAGCCTTATCGCAATGCGTTGCGCCATCTCGATACCCGCATCCGTTTGTTTCTGGAGTTGCCGGTGGAGAAGCTGGAGCGTTTGAAATTACAGCAGGAAATGAACAAAATCGGTGAGATCACCGATTGAAATTGATTAACCAAAATAGAGACATCCAATTATGAAAAAAATCAGAATCGCCATCAATGGATTCGGCCGCATGGGGCGGTTGGCTTTAAGAGAATCTTTCGACTGGCCCAACATCGAATTTGTGCATATCAATGAAATCGCGACCGATGCCAAAGGGTCTGCACATTTGTTGCACTTCGATTCTGCGCACGGACGTTGGCATCATGAAACCGGGGCTGACGAACACGCGATTCTGATTGAGGGGACCGAGATCGGTTACTCTTCCAATGCTGCCATCGCCGATACCGATTGGGGCGCGATGAATTTGGATTTGGTGATTGAAGCCACCGGAAAATTCCGTACCCGCGAAAGCCTGCAGCCGTACTTGGATCAAGGCGTCAAGCAAGTGATTGTCGCCGCGCCGATGAAAGAAGGCATCAAGAATATTGTCATGGGCATCAATGACGAGGTATTCGAGGCCGGACAGGACCCGATTATCACGTCAGCGTCCTGTACCACCAACTGTATTGCGCCGGTGATCAAAGTCATGCATGAGAAGCTGGGGATCAAGCACGGTATGATCACCACCATGCATGATCGCACCAACACTCAGAAGGTCGTGGATCACGGCCATGCTGACTTGCGTCGTGCCCGAGCGTCGTTTGAATCCCTGATTCCGACCACGACGGGATCGGCGAAAGCCATCGGAACGATTTTCCCCGAGTTGGAAGGGCGATTAAACGGGTTGGCGGTGCGGGTGCCGTTGATGAACGCGTCTCTGACCGATCTGGTGCTGGAAATGGAACGCGAAACCAGCGTTGAAGAGGTGAATGGTTTGTTGAAGCAAGCGTCCGAATCCTATCTGGATGGGATTCTCGGTTATGAAGAAAGACCGCTGGTCTCTGTCGATTATGAAGGGGAGAGCTGTTCGTCGGTGATTGATGCGCCGTCAACGATGGTGGTCAACGGTACTCAGGTCAAGTTGCTGGCCTGGTACGATAATGAAATCGGCTACGTCTTGAGAATGATGGAACTGGCAATGAGCGTGGCAAAACAGAACCGCAAAGCCGGATAGATTTTGACTGTCGGGCGACCCCCGCCTGGCAGTTTTTGGATGCAACCCTCTCTTAGGACACATTGAATGAAACTCTCTTCTCTACAGCAGTATGGTTTGGTGACCGCCAATTATTGGGCGTTTACGCTGACAGATGGCGCCATTCGAATGCTGGTGCTGCTGTATTTCAATCAGCTGGGGTATTCGCCGATTGATATCGCCATGCTGTTTGTGCTCTATGAGTTTTTCGGCATCGTCACCAATCTGGTTGGCGGTTGGCTGGGAGCGAGACTGGGACTGAACGTCACCATGAATCTGGGCTTGGCGCTTCAGGTGATTGCGCTGATGATGCTGACGGTGGATACCGCCTATCTGACGGTGGCTTATGTGATGTTCGCTCAAGCCTTGTCGGGGATCGCCAAAGACCTGAACAAAATGTCGGCAAAAAGTTCGATCAAGAGCCTGGCATCTGATGCCAGCGGGCAACTCTATCATTGGGTGGCATTGCTGACCGGCTCCAAAAATGCTTTGAAAGGGGTCGGTTTTTTTCTCGGCGCCGCGTTATTGGCGACCGTCGGCTTTGTCAACGCGTTATATGTTCTGACCGCGTTGATCCTGTTACCGCTGGCACTGTCGTTGTTTTTGCTCGATCAGTCTCTGGGCAAAGCGAAAGACAAACCGAAATTCCGTGAAATGCTGTCGAAATCTTCGGCAATCAACTGGCTGTCGGGCGCTCGTTTCTTTCTGTTCGGTGCACGGGATGTCTGGTTTGTTGTCGCTTTACCGGTATATCTGGAAGCGGTTCTTGGCTGGTCCTTTATGGCGGTCGGGACGTTTATGGCCGCCTGGGTGATCGGCTATGGAGTGGTTCAGGCGTTGACGCCGAAGCTGACCGGAATCAAAAAACGCGGAATCGATTCCGCGCATAAACCGACTCAGCAAACGGCAATGAAACTGGCAACCGTATTGGCGATCATCCCTGTGGCGATGACGGTGATGATGGGGTGGCATCCGGCAGAAGTGATTATTATCGGACTGTTGATTTTCGGCGTGGTGTTCGCATTGAATTCGGCGGTACATTCTTATTTGATCGTTTCTTTTGCCGATCAGGAAGGTGCTTCAAAAGATGTCGGTTTCTATTATATGGCAAATGCCGGCGGGCGTCTGCTGGGAACGGTTTTGTCGGGGGCGACCTACCAGTGGGGCGGCATGGAAGCCAGTCTGATCGTATCCGCGGTGTTTATTTCTTTGGCGGCAATGCTGGTATTGAAAGCCGATCCGGCATAATGTCCGAAAACAAAAAAGGGGAAACCTGGTTTCCCCTTTTGCACTGACTTGGCTTATCCGTTAGTAGTGCGTCATGGC
The DNA here is from genome assembly GCA_033723505.1 of Hydrogenovibrio sp. Taxonomy (GTDB): domain Bacteria; phylum Pseudomonadota; class Gammaproteobacteria; order Thiomicrospirales; family Thiomicrospiraceae; genus Hydrogenovibrio. Next base: position 2,006 of record JAWVWZ010000102.1, on the reverse strand, counting down.
ACCGTTAAAGGCAAAGGTCAGAAGCATCAGGATGACGAAGGCATAGTAAATTAATCCTGCCCAGGCTACCCAGGTATGGAAACCGCCGACTTCACGCATGGCGTCAATGCGTTTTTCCGGATCCTCGTAGCGGTTTTCCACCTGAATCTTCAAGTTTGCATAGCGTTTAATGACAAAATAAGGGGTGATGCCGCCCAGTACGATCATGGTGGCGATGCCGCCAAACGGCAGGAAGCTCAAGATGGTGCTGACGATAAAGGTGACCAGCGCCGGCAGATAGGCTTTGCGGTAAAGCAAAAACGCCCAGCCGCCGAAGAATCCCCACCAGCTCCAGTGCCATTTCAGGTTCGGAGTTCCAGTCGCGGTCATCTTGTCGTAAGCCGCCTGGTAGTATTCCATTTTGGAAGGCTTTTGGATAAAGGCCTCCATTAAACGCGTTTCATATAGCTCTTGTTCAGAAGGCGCTGCCTCCTCAGAAGGAACTTCTGAAGCTGTTTTTTCAGCTTCCAAAGCTTCATTTTCAGGGGTTTCAGACATGATTTTCCTACTCTGTTTTTATTTGAATCTGTCTCATTTTAGCGGTTCCGTGACAAAATGGGGATGATTTTTTTGTTTTCGGTTTTGACAGGAAAATGCTGTCTGCGGTGATAGAATGAACGCGGTCATGACAACTCAATCAAACGGCAGAATGGAGAGACGAAGCATGTTGAAGGATGCGATTTTGATTACCGGTGCCGGGCAGCGAATCGGCCTGTATCTGGCGCAGCAATTTCTCGCTCAGGGCGATTATCCGGTGGTGTTTACCTATCGCACGCCTCGTCCGGCAGTGGAGGCCTTGATCGAACAGGGCGCGCTGGGCATTCAGGCGGATTTTACTTTAGAGGGAGGGCTTGATCGGTTTCTGACTCAGCTGCATGAACAGGTCGCCAGTTTGCGGGCAATCCTTCACAATGCTTCTCTTTGGATAGGTGAAACCGAAAACGAAGCCGTCGATGCGCTGGCATTGGAACAGATGCTGGCGGTGCATGTGACCGCGCCTTATCGGATCAGCCGTGCCTGTCATTCATTGCTGCTGGCCGCCAACACGTCCATGCGGGATATCATTGCGCTTTCGGACTGTAAGGTACGTGGCGGTCATCGTGATTATGCGGCGTATTTAAGCTCGAAAGCCGGGTTGGAATCCTTAATGCAATCATTCGCCAAAAGCTTTGCGCCTGCCGTTAAGGTCAATACCATTGCGCCGGGTCTGGTGATGTTCAATGAAGGTGATTCCGAAGCCTATCGGAAGCAGCGGCTGGCGGAAAGTGCCATTCCTGTTGCGCCGGGAGAGGATGTGATTTGGCAGGCCGTGCAGTTTTTGATGAACAGCCCCAATTCAAGCGGATCGACCCTTGAGCTGGGGCAATTGAAGTCAGAAGGTTAAGCGTCACATCGACATGTCATGACTGTTGCGCGAACAGGTTTTCCGCATTGCGCTTGACCTTAGCTCTTTCTTCCGCATCAGCGGCTGGGTCCATGCCCTCTCGTTCCGGCCATCCCTGTGTTTGCTGCAGGATAATCTCTGCGAGCGCATCGGTATGGTCTTCACGTGCATTGAGCGCCGGAATATAGCTGAATTTCTCTCCACCCGCTTCAAGGAAGTATTCCCGGTTTTCCTGATCGATTTCTTCGATGGTTTCCAGACAGTCTGCCGAGAAGCCCGGACAAACTACCTGTAGATGTTTAATGCCTTGTGCCGGTAAGGACTTCAGGGTTGCGTCGGTATAGGGTTTGATCCATTCTTCCTTGCCGAAAAGCGATTGGAAGGTCACCTTGTATTCGTCTGCGCTCAGTCCGAGTTCTTCGGCGACCAGGCGGGAAGTGACATGACATTCGCAGTGATATGGGTCGCCGTTATCGAAGTAACGCTGAGGCACGCCATGATAAGACATGACCAGTAAATCCGGTTTGCCATGCTCTGCCTGATGTTCACGAATGCTATTTGCCAGAGATTTGATATAACCCGG
>JAWVWZ010000101.1:0-5869 GCA_033723505.1 Hydrogenovibrio sp. | reverse complement strand
TTTCAGTTTGCGGACAATCATGCCGCGACCTTCTATTTGTGCCAACTCCTCCGGCGTCAGGATATCGGCCAGTTTGATGTCTTCCGCCAGTTGATTGGGCAGGATCGAAGACGCTTTTTTCATCCAGAAAATCGCCGTTTCCGTCAGGATCTGGCCTTTCCCGGGAATCGGAGTTGGCAGAATCACGTCAAAGGCGGAGATACGGTCGGTGGTGACGATCAATAAATGTTGATCATCGATATCATAAAGGTCGCGTACCTTACCTTTATTGATCAGAGGTAAGCTGGTTAAGTTAGATTCATATAAAGCGTTCATAATCGGATCCTGATGCTATTTTGTCGATTCTTCTGGCTCGGCCAGGTTTTTTTCCAGGTTTTTGCTGTCAGCGTAAGGCAGTTTGATGTGGCCGTAACGAATGACGATGACGGTTATACCGATCAGTAACATGGTCCCAGCGATGGTAATCATTTGCAAGGTATCCATGTTTTTCATATCTAGAATCAGATAACGTGCCAGGGCGATGATGGCGATGTAGAGTGGAAAGCGTATCGGCAGTTTTCCGGAATCCAGGTAGATCGCGACCATCGCGAGGACTTCCAGATAAAGAAACATTAACAGCAAGTCGCCGAGGGTGACTTGCATTTTATGAACCATGCTCATGATTTCATCAAGACCGGCAATGACCGTCGCAATGGCGATAATGATCAGGCCGATCACTTCGGCGATGCGGATGCCGCGTTTAACAAAGCGTAAGGGTGGATAATGTTTCATGAAAAATCCTCTTAAAAATTTATGCCTATTATCACAAATTTATGCCTCCCTGACAGGGTTTTCTAAATTGGAGATGGGAATTATTCGCCAAATAGGAGCAAAAGGCCGCTATCCGCGTTGGGTGGCGGCAAAACTTGTATGAAAAAATAGTAAAGAGTTGATGTCTCTGTTAAAATTGTCTGAATTTATTATCAGTTATTAACCATAAGGATTTTAATCATGGCGAAGAAAGAAAACTGGATTGCTCCATCGATTTTATCAGCCGATTTCGCACAACTTGGGAAGGACGTTAAGGATGTGATTGCCGCGGGTGCGGATGTCGTTCACTTCGACGTAATGGACAATCATTATGTGCCGAATCTGACCATTGGGCCGTTGGTCTGTGAATCATTGAAAAACTTCATGGTCAGAGAAGAGGTCAAGGCGCCGATTGATGTGCATTTGATGGTCAAGCCAGTCGATCAATTGATCGGCGATTTCGCTTCAGCTGGTGCGGATTACATCACTTTCCATCCGGAAGCATCGGAACATATCGACCGTTCATTGCAGTTGATCAAAAACGAAGGTTGTAAGGCTGGTCTGGTGTTCAACCCGGCTACGCCTTTGAGCCATTTGGAGCATGTGTTGGATAGAATCGATATGATTTTGATCATGTCGGTCAACCCAGGTTTCGGTGGGCAGGCCTTTATCCCTCAGGCGCTGGAAAAATTGAAAGCGGCCCGTAAACTGATCGATGAATCCGGTTACGATATCCGTCTGGAAATCGACGGTGGTGTGAAGGTGGAAAATATCGCCGAAGTGGCTGCGGCAGGATGTGATACGTTTGTTTCCGGTTCCGGTATTTTCGGTAAAGCGAATGCTTCAGACGCAAACCGTTACGACACGGTCATCAAACAAATGCGAGACGAGCTTGCAAAAGCCTAAGTCACAACTGCCAAAACAGTGTGGATGAAATCAAACGCCAGCCATGCTGGCGTTTTGTCGTTTAAAATCTAGAAAGAATTTACATGGCAGCTATTTGCCTGAAGTCTTGCAATGGGCGGATCCGCATCCGTCGCAAGCTTCGAATAAAATTTGGAAAGAAAATGTCGATAGAAAAAATAAAACCAGGATTTGTATTAATTGATTTAGACGGGACTTTGATCGATAGCGTGCCCGACTTGGCCTACTGCGTCGATGAAATGATGAAACAGTTGGGAATGCCTGTTCGCGGAGAAGAAGCAGTCAGAAACTGGGTTGGAAATGGCGTGCAGCGTTTGACCGAAAGAGCGCTGATTAACTCTGTCGATGGTATGCCGGATCAGGAGTTGATGGATAAGGCTTATCCGATCTTTCTGGAACTGTATAAAGAAAACACCTCTCAGCGTTCTCGAGTGTATGACGGCGTCGTCGAGGGGATCGAATGGATGAAAGCGCAAGGCTATCGTGTTGCCTGTGTGACCAATAAAGCGGAAGCCTTCACGGTTCCGCTGCTAAAAGATAAAGGTTTGTATGACTATTTCGAAGTGGTCGTTTCCGGCGATACCTGTGCTGAGAAAAAACCGCATCCGATGCCTTTGCTGCATGCTGCAGAGCAGCTGGGCGTCGCACCGGAAAATGCACTGATGATCGGAGATTCCCGTTCGGATGTCAAAGCCGCGCGCGCGGCAGGGTTCCATATTTTCTGCATGACTTACGGTTATAACCACGGCGAAGATATCCGTGACTATAACCCCGATGCGGTGATGGATTCATTCATGGAGTTGCCGAACTATCTGGAAGCGGCAAACTGATTTTAAATTAACTTAATAAGGAAGCTTGTCAGTCATGTCTTTTGTAAAAGCCCTTTTCATCGTTGTGACCAAACCCCTATGGTGCTCTGTACAGGGTTTGTATCAGCTTTGGCGACTGAAAAGATATGAAAGACAGTCTACAGGCATCCGTAAGAGTTAATTTTTAAGAGAGCACGACATGAATCAACCACATTTCAGCCGCCTTGCCAGCCAAGGCTACAAAACCACGCCGGTCATGCATACCATGCTGTCCGATTACGAAACGCCCTTAAGCGTTTATCATAAAGTTGCCAATCAGCCGCAAACCTATCTATTCGAATCGGTTCAAGGCGGTGATAAATGGGGGCGTTATTCGATTATCGGTCTGCCGTGTTCGAAGCGTCTGATCGTCAAAGGTCAGCAGATTACCCTGTTGGAGGGCGATCAGGTGCTGGATCAGCAGGTTTCTGAGGATCCTTTGGCCTGGATTGAAGCGTTTCAGAATCGTTTCAAGGTCTATCCGGAAGCTGGGATGCCTGCTTTCAGCGGCGGTTTGGTAGGGTATTTCGGTTATGACGCCGTGCGTTACATGGAACCGAGACTGCAGGCATCCGTTCCGGAGCGGGACGACATTCAGGCGCCGGACATTGTTTTGCTGGTGTCTGAAGAAGTCGTGGTGTTCGATAACCTGAGCGGACAGTTGCATATTATTGTTCATGCCGATTTGTCTCAAGCGGATGCCGAAGCTCAGGCTCAAGCCAGAATTCAAACCATTGTCGACCAGATCCGAACGCCGATGCCGGTGCCTAGCGAACCGGAACCTTCGGAATTATTGAGCGAACAGGATTTTACTTCCAGTTTTGGTGAGAAAGCTTTCAAGCAGGCCGTCGACCGCATCAAAGAATATATTCTGGCAGGCGATGCCATGCAGGTAGTGCTGTCCCAGCAGATGACCGTCGATTTCGATCACGAACCGATGGATCTGTATCGTGCTTTACGTCATTTGAATCCTTCTCCTTATATGTTCTTTGTTGATCTGGGCGAATTGCAGATCGTCGGTTCATCACCGGAAATCCTGGTGCGTTTGGAAGAAAATGTGGTGACGGTCCGGCCGATTGCCGGGACGCGTCGTCGCGGCAGCACCGAGGAAAAAGACAAGGCGCTGGAAGCTGACTTGTTGTCCGATCCGAAAGAGGTTGCAGAGCACTTGATGTTGATTGATCTCGGCAGAAATGACGTAGGCCGGATCGCTCAGGTCGGCAGTGTCGAGCTGACCGAAAAAATGGTCATCGAACGTTATTCTCATGTGATGCATATCGTCTCCAACGTCAACGGCGATTTGAAGCCGGGGATGAGTCCGATGGATGTGCTGCGTGCTACCTTCCCGGCAGGAACGGTTTCCGGGGCGCCGAAAATCCGTGCGATGGAAATCATTGACGAATTGGAGCCGGTTAAACGCGGAGTATATGCCGGAGCGGTGGGCTATCTGGGCTGGCACGGCAATATGGATACCGCCATCGCGATTCGGACCGCCGTCATCAAGGACAAAAAGCTGTTTGTTCAGGCGGGTGCTGGAATCGTGGCGGACTCCGTGCCTCAATCGGAGTGGGATGAAACCATGAATAAAGGGCGTGCGATTTTCAAAGCCGTCGAATTCGTACAAAACGGTTTGAAAACGGTCAACCCCGATGCTGGGCATCGATAGTCAGCCTGGAGACAAGATATGTTATTGATGATTGATAATTATGATTCTTTCACTTACAACCTGGTTCAATATTTCGGAGAACTGGGGCAACAGGTGGAGGTTCATCGAAACGACCAAATCGATTTGGAAACCATCGAAACTCTGGCTCCGGACTATCTGGTGATTTCTCCCGGCCCCTGTACGCCGAATGAGGCAGGGATTTCGGTTGCCGCCATTAACCACTTTGCCGGCAAGATTCCGATTCTCGGTGTGTGCTTGGGGCATCAGTCGATCGGTCAGGCATTCGGCGCGAATATCATTCGTGCCAAGCAGGTGATGCACGGGAAAACCTCCCCTGTCTATCATCACAATACCGGTTGCTTTGCCGGTTTGCCGAACCCGGTTCAGACCACACGGTACCATTCTTTGGTCATCGAGCAGGCGACCTTGCCGGAGTGTTTGGAAGTCACCGCCTGGACGCAGAATGAGGACGGCAGTTTCGATGAGATCATGGGCGTACGTCATAAAACCCTGCCGATCGAAGGGGTGCAGTTCCATCCGGAATCGATCCTGACGGAGCAAGGGCATCAAATGTTAAGAAATTTCCTAGAGCAAAAGGGGCAGAAATGAACATCGAATCCGAAGTGAAACACGCGCTGAATACACTTTTGCTCAGACAGGATTTGTCCGAAGCGCAAATGGAAACCGTGGTCCGGATTCTGATGTCCGGCCAGGCAACCCCCGCCCAAGCCGCCGCCATTTTGATCGCCTTGAGAATGAAAGGCGAAAGTACCGATGAAATCACCGCCGCCGCCAGAGTCATGCGAGACCTTTCCACCGGGGTTGAGATCCGTGACAGAGCCCACCTGATCGATACCTGTGGCACAGGCGGGGATGGCGCCAATACCTTTAATATTTCGACCGCTTCCGCCTTTGTTGTCGCCGCGGCCGGCGCAAAAGTTGCCAAACATGGTAATCGTTCGGTTTCCAGTAAGTCCGGCAGTGCCGATGTATTGGAAGCTGCGGGCGTGAATCTTGGCATTTCGCCGGAGCAGGTCGCCGAGTGCGTGGAAGAATTGGGGGTTGGCTTTATGTTCGCGCCGTCACACCATAGTGCGATGAAGCATATCGTCGGCGTGCGCAAAGAAATCGGCGTGCGCACGATTTTCAATATGCTCGGGCCCCTGACCAACCCGGCTAATGCGCCGGCACAAGTGCTTGGCGTTTACGACCGAAAACTGCTGGTGCCTTTCGCGATGGTGCTGAAAAAACTCGGTTCCAAACGCGTGATGGTCGTGCATGCCGAAGATGGATTGGACGAGATTTCCATCAGCAGTTTGACCTATGTTGCCGAGTTGAAAGACGGTGAAATTAGCGAATGGACCATCGATCCTTATGACTACGATATGGATCACGTCTCATTGGATGAACTTTCTGTGGAGTCGGCGCAAGAGAGTTTGAATATTATCAAGGCGGTATTGGCCAACGACGAAGGGGCCGCTAAGGATATCGTCTGTTTGAACGCTGGCGCAGCGATTTATACCGCTGGATTGGCTGACACTTTTGGCGAGGGGGTCACCCGGGCCAGACAGGTGATTGCCGAAGGTAAAGCGATGAATGTGTTGAAGGACTTTATCGTCAAAACCAACAGCTTTTAGCGCTA
>JAWVWZ010000100.1:0-5883 GCA_033723505.1 Hydrogenovibrio sp. | reverse complement strand
GGAGCCGGCTCCGGATTGGGTGTGGCACCGATCGTCAACTTCAAGGGTGAATTCACGCCTCAGGCGTCGGAAGGCGGGCATATGGATTTTGCCCCTTTGAATGCCACCCAGATTGAATTGCTGACCTGGTTGCAGAAAAAGTGGACGCATGTTTCTTATGAGCGTATTCTATCGGGTGAAGGGATTGAAACCCTTTATTCTTTTTTCAACGCCAAAACGCACGGACACAGCCACTTTAATATCGGGCTGTTCACTTCGGCGGAGCAGGTGCATCAGTTAGCCGTGAACGGGGATACGATCGCACAGCGCGCGCTGGATACCTTTGTTGAAGTTTATGGCGCCTACATAGGCAACGCCGCCTTGATTTGGGAAGCCCGGGCCGGGATTTATATCGCCGGCGGCATCGCCCCCAAAATCAGTGACTGGATGCAGAAGCCCAATTTCCTGAATGCCTTTCGTGATAAAGGCCGGATGAAACATTGGGTAGAAACCATGCCGATTTATCTTATAACGAATGAACAACTGGGGTTGCTGGGCGCTGTTCACCTAGCCAAATCCCTGTATCAATCATCTTTGAATGCGCGCACTAATTCCCCCGACTGAGAGGTAAGATCAATGAAGTACTACTGCGAAACCAAAACATCCACCGATTTAACCAAGAATACACTGGCGTTGATCTTGGCCGGCGGGGAAGGCAGTCGTTTGAAAGGGTTGACCAAGTGGCGCGCCAAACCGGCGGTGCCCTTTGGCGGCAAGTACCGGATCATTGATTTCGTGTTGTCTAATTGTGTTAATTCGGGGATTCGCAAAATCGGGGTGTTGACACAGTATAAGTCGCATTCATTGATTCGTCATGTTCAGCGTGCCTGGTCGTTTATGCGTTATGAGGTGGGCGAGTTCGTTGAATTATTGCCGGCGCAGCAGCGGGTCGATAAGGCCTGGTATAAAGGGACGGCGGATGCACTTTTTCAGAATCTCGACATTATGCGTCGTCATACGCCGGAGTATGTGCTGGTGTTGGGGGGCGATCATATCTATTCGATGGATTACAGCAAGATGCTGATGGAGCATGAAGCCTCCGGCGCGGATGTGACCATTGGCTGCATTGAAGTGCCGCGCATGGAGGCGACCGGGTTCGGTGTGATGTCGGTTGATGAGTTTATGAATATTACCCAGTTTACCGAGAAACCCTCCGACCCAGATCCGATTCCGGGCAAACCCGGCAAGGCTTTGGCATCGATGGGGATTTATGTATTTTCGCGTGATTTTCTGTTTCAGAAGTTGATTGAAGATTATGACGATCTCGATTCTTCGCATGATTTTGGTAAAGACATTATTCCTGCGGTCATCGAAGATTGGAATGTGCGTGCCTACCCGTTTGTCGATGAGAAATTACATCCGGTCTATTGGCGGGATGTGGGTACTGTCGAGTCTTTTTGGAAAGCGAACCTGGATTTGTGTTCAATCACTCCGGAACTGAATTTATACGACCCGGATTGGCCAATCTGGACCTATCAGGCACAAATGCCGCCAGCCAAGTTCACCTTCGATGACGAGGGGCGCCGAGGCGAAGCCATCGATTCGATGGTGGCGGGTGGCTGTATTATCTCCGGGGCGCGAATCAAGCGCTCGGTGATTTCCAGCGGTTGCCGCATACACAGTTATTCTTTAATCAAGGATTCGGTCTTACTGCCACGCGTTGAAGTGGGGCGGGACTGTCGGATTCAGAACGCAGTCATCGATAAAGGCTGTGTGATTCCCGAAGGCACCGTGATCGGTGAAGATCCGGTGGAAGATGCAAAACGTTTCTGCATTGAAGAGCCTTCAGGCATCGTTTTGGTGACGCCGGATATGTTGGGTCAACACCTGCATATCACCCGTTGAACGTTCAGTCAAAACCGAAAGTGGTAAGAATATGAACACGAAGAAAATCAAATTGGTCATCTGTTGGCACATGCATCAGCCGCACTATCGCGATGGTCTGGACGGCAAGTATCGTCTGCCCTGGGTGTATCTGCACGGCATTAAGGACTACACCGATATGGTGGCCCATCTGGAAGATTGTCCCGAAGCCAAAGTAGTGGTGAATTTTGCTCCTGTGCTGTTGGAACAATTGGACGATTACGCCAAGCAAATGCGTGATTGGCTCGCTCATGATTCGGAAATGGAAGACCCTCTATTGAACTGGGTGTCGGGACATAACGATATCGAAAAACAGATTGCACAGCGATTGGAAATTGTCGAAGCCTGTCAGAAAGCGTTTGCGCCGACAATGATTAATCCGTTCCCGGTGTTCAAGAAATTGATTCGCATGACGCAGTGCAGCGAATATACCACGCTGGACGATGCAATTGATCTGTCGTATTTCAACAGTCAGTTTTTTGTCGATTTGTTGATGTGGTATCACTTGGCCTGGATGGGAAAAAGCTTGCGCTTAAGTGACCCGCGGATTGCTGATCTGATTGGCAAAGGCAGCGAGCACAAACACTTCACCCCTGATGACCAGCGTCTGCTGATTGAGATCATGGCCGATGCGGTGGAGGGAATTATCCCGCGTTACCGGGCATTGATGGAGAAAGAGCAGATTGAAATTTCGATGACGCCCTATGGGCATCCGATTGTGCCTCTGATGATTGACTTCCACTCGATGAAAGATGCGCAACCCCACGACCCTATGCCGCATAGCGAGTCTTATCCCGGCGGTTATGACCGGGCCAAGTGGCATATGGAAAAAGGGTTTGAGGTTTATCAGAAATATTTCGGCTGTAAGCCGAAAGGCGTGTGGCTGTCGGAAGGCGCGGTCAGCAGCGCTGCCGTGGGGTTGCTTGATCATTATGAGATTCAATGGACGGCTTCCGGAGAAGGGGTCTGGCGGCATTCTTGCGAGGCTTCTCACCTGGACAATCACGATATCGCTTCCAAACGAGCGTTGTATCAGCCGTTACAGCATGCTTCGCAGAAGTGCGCGCTGTTTTTCCGGGACGATGGCCTGTCTGATTTGATCGGATTCCAATATAAGGATTGGAAACCGGAAGATGCGACCAATAATTTTGTGCAGAACCTGCACAATATCGCCAATTTTCTTGGGGATCATGTTGAAGACCATGTGGTGTCGGTCATTCTCGACGGAGAAAATGCCTGGGAATATTACCCGGACAATGCCTATCGTTTCCTCAATGCACTTTATGCCAAACTGGCGTTCGATTCTAGAATCGAGATGACGACCTTTTCCAACGCATTGGAAGCCAATGTGCCATTACGCCATTTACCGACGCTGAAGGCCGGGAGTTGGGTGTATGGTTCTTTCTCGACCTGGATCGGCGAGAAAGACAAGAATGCCGGTTGGGATCTGTTGGTGGAAGCCAAACAGACTTATGATCATGTCATGGCCAGTGGGAAGTTGTCTGAAGACGTCCAACAGGCGGCGACCGAACAGCTGGCAATTTGTGAAGGGTCGGACTGGTTCTGGTGGTTTGGCGACTACAATCCGTCCGGCAGTGTTCGCGATTTCGATCAACTCTATCGCCGACACCTGGAAAAACTCTACCAACTGCTGGGGGAAAGACCCCCCGAGCAATTGCAAATTCCACTCTCCACTGGCGGCGGTGATATGGACAACGGTGGCGTGATGCGCAGGGGGAATGGCTGATGGAGATGGACAGACAAGCAGGGGTTTTGCTGCACCCGACCTCTTTACCTAATTCAGGCAAATTTGGTCAGCTCAATGAAGAAGCTTGGCATTTTCTCGACTGGATGGAGTCGGCGGGATTGAAAGTCTGGCAAATGCTACCGTTGACCCAACCGGTTGAAGGCTTGTCGCCTTACCAGAGTGTGTCAGCATTCGCGATGAACCCGGCATTGTTGCCGGACGAATGGCAGCAGCATCTCGATGAAGGGTTTGCCGACTATTTAGAGTCTCCACCGCATTGGCTCGATGACTATGCAGTGTTTATGGCATTGCGTCAGTATTTCGGGTATCAAAGCTGGTCGCAATGGCCGGATGAGTATCGTTTTCATCACGCGGTGGCACTCAAGCACTTCAGTGAACGCCATGCCAACGATATTCTGATGCTGAAACAACAGCAGTATGTCCTCGCCAAGTTATGGGAAAAACTGAAGAATGATGCTAATGCCAGAGGCATTCTGTTATTCGGTGACATGCCGATTTTTGTCGCCTATGACAGTGTGGATGTCTGGGCAAATCCGGAACAGTTCAAGCTGGATGACGACCTGAATCCGACCGTGGTGACCGGAGTGCCGCCGGATTATTTTTCCGAAACGGGGCAGCGCTGGGGGAATCCGCATTATGACTGGGATGAGATGCAGGTGCAGGGGTTCAGTTGGTGGAAGCGACGAGTGGCCGAATCCCTGAAGCTGTTTGATTTGATTCGCATTGACCATTTCCGGGGCTTTGAATCCTGTTGGGAAATCCGCGCCTCGGAAGCGACCGCGATACACGGGCATTGGCAGAAAGCGCCGGGGGAAGCTCTGTTGACCGCTTTGCAGAAAAGCTTTCACCAACTGCCGTTGGTGGCAGAAGACCTAGGCATTATCACCGAACAGGTGACCGTCTTGAAAGAGGCTTTTAATCTGCCTGGCATGTCGGTGTTGCAGTTCGGTTTCAATGGGTTGCCGAACAATCCGCATGCTTTGAACGAGCAGGTTGTCAATTCCGTGGTCTATACCGGCACGCATGACAACGATACCACGCTGGGATGGTGGCAGTCATTGGAAGACGAGCAGATGAAGCAATGGATCGAATCGCAGTTATCGGACGAATGGGGAGAGATGCCCTGGCCATTGATTTATGCGGCGATGTCGTCGCCGGCAAAACTGATGGTGGCACCGATGCAGGATTATTTGGCGCTGGGGACTGCTGCGAGAATGAATACGCCGGGAACCGTCGAACATAACTGGGAATGGCAGTTTGATTGGCATCAGGTCCCGGATGCCTTGGCGGGAAAAATCAAACAAATGGCTGAAGCGACCAATCGTCTTTAGTGGAGAAGAGGGCTAGATGGCACTGACAAAAGATAAGGTTTCAATGATTGAACAAGATATCGAACGCTTGCAGAAGGGGATGCATCATGATCCGTTTCAGGTGTTGGGCTGGCACCCCGATGGCAAGAACTGGCTGGTGCGTGAATGGCTGCCGACTGCCGAGTCGGCAATGATCGAAGGTAAAATTCCCCTGACACGTATCGAGGGTACCGACTTGTTTGTCGCCCAGTTGAGCGCATCGGAGAAAAAGGCACTGCCACAACATTATCAGGTGCACTGGACTGAATCGGACGGATCCCAGCATCAGGTGGCTTCTCCTTATAGCTTTATGCCGTTTGTCGGTGAGTTGGATAAGTATCTGTTCCTCGAAGGACGTCACTGGCAGATCTATAATCTGATGGGGGCGCATTACAAAACGATTGACGACGTTGTCGGAGTGCAGTTTGCAGTCTGGGCGCCGGCAGCCAGTCGGATTTCGGTGGTTGGCGACTTCAATGGCTGGCACGGGTTGCGCCACCCGATGCGGACGACCGGAAACGGCATTTGGGAGTTATTTATCCCCGGCCTGCATCCCGGCGATATCTATAAGTATGAGATTCGTAACCATCATACCGGAGACATTTTGGTCAAGACCGATCCTTATGCTCAGGCAATGGAGGTGCGTCCGCACACAGGCAGCCTGGTCTATCATTCCGAACATGACTGGCTGGATGGCGATTGGATGTCAGCGCGTGAAAAATATGACTGGATGACCAGCCCGATCAGTGTCTATGAGGTGCATCTGGGGTCCTGGCATCGAAGTGACGACGGCCAGTTTTTGAATTATCGTGACATAGCGCATCGCCTGGTTGAGTATGTAAAATGGATGGGCTTTACCCATAT
>JAWVWZ010000099.1:0-5895 GCA_033723505.1 Hydrogenovibrio sp. | reverse complement strand
TCGAAAATTTTTCTCAAATCAAACTCAAAATCTTCCGGCTTTCTCTTCTCAACTCGCTGCTTTTTCAAGCGCTTGTTCAGAAGAGATGCGTATTCTAACCATACCTGAAATCTTTGCAACCCTTTTTTGCGCTTTTTTTGAAGTTTTTTGCAGCGCCAAAAGTAAAACCTTCGTATCTCTTTGATTTTATTCAAACCCGCCAGAACAGAGATTACTCACTATCTAAAATAGATTGCTCCTTATTGGTCGACTGTCCTTTTAACTTGATCAAATCCAAGTTTAACCCTTTATCATGTATGTCTGGCTTTTCAAATGTACCGGTTACCTCGTAGCGATAAGTCACCAAGTCTTCATTAACCAAGGGCACTGCTTTCAGTAATGCGTAAGCCGCCAGTCCCGCAAGCGGTGTCGCCGCACCACTGATGGCAACAACGGCAGGAATCGTGCCACCGATTGACGGGGTGATATCCGCTTTCAATGACAGTTCTTTTTGAATCAAGTTAATTTCGCCAAAAACCTTAGCTGAAGCAGATGGGGCCTTCAATTCCAACTCTTCCAGACTGAATACCCCTTTATTGAACTGGCCGTGTCCATCAATCGAATCATAAGCCAGACCTTTTTCTGTCACATCCTTCAAATCCAGTTTTAGGCGACGGGCAAGTGATTCGAAACTCAACAAACCCAGAATCCTAGCCAGGCCGGGCTCAGCATCTTCAATCACCCCGTCTTTTAAAGAAAAGTTCACCGTGCCTTTCAAATCCAACGGTGTATAACATTCATAGGTACCCGGCCAATTAACATTAATATTCAAGCGCCCGTCTTTACCTTTGAACCCTTTATGAACTCCCAATAGTTTTGACAGTTCTTCAATTCGATTGGCTTTAATAACCCCTTGAAGATAACTGAACTGCTGTTTCTTATCAAAAGAATAGGTCCCTTCAAGATCGCCATTAATTTGATCCAAGCGCATATATAAACCGGAAAGGACCATTTTTTCCGGTGAATCCGATAAATTGAACCGAAGCTCGGACAAACGTCGCGCACCCAATTGAATATTTTTACCTTTAAATCTTATATTCGGAAAGGTAATTGGATGAGTACTCGGTGAGCATGAAGACAAATCCCCTGTCTTCAACTCGGCAGGCACTTGCCCGACTTCTGCCAACTTCAGAAAGGTTAAATTAACATCATAGGCATCCTTATCCGACTTGGTCGCTACCAAAGCCATTTCATCCGCTTTAAGGTTCAAAGCCAAATAAGGCGACTTTTGAGTGCGCACCATATCCCAATTAACCTGAATATGATGAAAATCATTCTTGTCGAGATGCGCCTGTTCGATTTTCAAATCCGATGCACGCCATTTCACCCCCACAGAGGGTTTATCAGAGAGCGTCTGACTGGCCCACAGGGATTTCCACCCATCCAGATCCAAATTTTTTATCCTGCCACGCACCCGATAACCAGCCTGAATCATGGGTAATGCCGATTCGGCATCATTAAACACTAAATTCAAGCCAGACGGATTTGCCTGCTGCGTATTCCAGCGTGTTGCAAACTTGAGCACATTCGCAATTCGCCCTCTTGCCCGGACAACATCATGATTCACCGTAATGTGAGCACTGACAGGTCCCTGACGTTTCAAGGCATAGGGATTCCATTCATTCAAAGGTGCAGGAAAATGACTTTTCACTTTTTTGACATCCGCATGCAATTGAACATCCACCGGTTTGTCTTTAACAAAGGGAACCTTGACCTTTGCTTCCCAAGGGAAACTCCCTTTTAGATACTTATCATCCGGATTGGCATGACCATCGGCCTGAATCAAGACCGTTTTATCTTGGGTTCCGACCTTAATTTTCGCCATTCCATTAAGGTAAGTGGCTTCCACAGGAGAGCGGGTATAAACCGAGTTTTCGGTAAACAAGACCTGCCCCTTAGCATGCTCTATCGGCAACTTCCCGAACAAGCTGGTCGAGACATCCTGCAAAGATACCGTTCCTGATACTGCTTCCGACCGATTTTGATAACCGTACACAGGCACCCATATCTTTTTTAGATCGACTTTCACGGCCCCCTTAGCGGCAACCTGATTTCTTAAGAAGGTGTCCACGCCTAACTTGCGCGTCAAAGGCGTTTGATCCAGAAAATCCAGTGCATGCTGTGCATCTGCTTCAGCTTGACCTTTTATGTCGACGGCAATATTGTGAGTATTCAAATGATTGACATTGACCTCTACGTCAGAGGCATTGACATTTAATAGCTTCGCTTGCTTTGACGTAATTTTCAAATCATAGGGGGTAAAGGTCAACTTGGCGGCGAAGTCTTTTACCGATGGCCAATTGGGCTGAAATTTCAGCTCAGCGTTTTGCACCTCCGCTTGAGCTTTAAACACCCCTTCGTGCTGTCTAAACGGAAAATCAGACAACCGTCCTTTCAGATAGGCCGTTCCCTTAACATGGTCTCCCTTGACCAAAGCCGTTTTCAACCAGTGTTCAAGTTTTTTAGACATAATCGAGTAGGGAAGATAAGACTTCACGGTCTTTATATCACCTGGCTGCAAACTCAATTTTGCTTCGACGCCCCCTTCATCAAGACTTTTAGCAGCCAGTTCTCCGGGGATATCATTCATTGAAAAACGCGTCGGCGTCAGAGACCAGGCCGTATTCGCCTCATCAAGTTTAAAATGGATTGGCTCTTTAAAACTAAAGTGAATCGGGTCTGAACGAACATAGCTATACAACAACTGAACTGGCTGTCCAATATCAACTGAAATATCTTTCCGTTGTTTGGTAAACAATAAGTCCTTAATCACGAGACCGGGAATTTTACCTTCCTGATCCAGTTTGATACTGGGCAAAAGAAAGCTCAGTTTAGATAAGGTCGCTTTTTGGGTATCGAACACGCCTTTGACTTTCTTTAACTCAAGTTCCTTCAGTTTTTTACCAAACCCCTGGTATTCCAACTTGCTTAACAGCAAGTCAAATAATGGCTTGATTTCGTGCAACTGAAAGGTCTCTGCCTGAAAAGACAAATTCTTCTCTTTGGTCAAACTGAAATAGACAGGGGAAATGGTTTTGATGTATTGATTATCTAGACGAATTCTTTCAAGTTCAAACACCCAATCGGAATAACGTTTGCCGATAAAGTCGCCACTGGACTGCAAATTCAGGGTCATGCCAATACTTTTCGGCAACAGCTTATCATTTTCACTCCAAGCCAGATCCTGTACATTGGTATAGGCTTTCAATGTTTTGAGACGACTGTCATTCATCGTCACGCGAATGTCGCCAACAAATTCCCCTGCTGGCAGCTTCTGAGACCATGCTTTTGGCAGAAACCCATATAACTGTTCAAGATTGATTGGTCGAATAACGGAAATGGCGCCCTCTCCTTCTTTAGGAAGATTCCAGATATTCGTCAAAAAATCCCCTTTCAGCTGAAACTCACTGGAAAGATTGCCCGGCGTCTTAAATTCAACCAGCCCGGCAAAAGACCATTTCAGCCCAAAGTAGGACTGAAACACCTTGATTTTGATATTTGCAGGATTATCGCCTTGAAAAGTGAAGTCCGTATTCTCAAGCTTGATCGACTTCCAGATTTTCTGTAGTTGCCAATCTTGCAGATCCAGGTTTTTTACCTGATCAGAGGGAAAGCCCCCCGAAAAGAAATTTCGCGCATTTTTAAACGTTGCCTGAACCCCTTTGACATTCAAGTCCTGCCCATATTTCAACTGCGGGATCCAAGGGGAAAAAATATTAAAATCCCCGCTAACATGCTTAGCGTGTAAATTGATCTTGGCATCGTCATAAGAAAAATCTTGGAGGTCGAACTTGACGCCGGCCCAGGTCTGATCCGCCTGAACCTTTCCAACATGGATGGTGGAGCGCGTCATGGTTTCGACAAAGGTGAAAGCACTCTGAGGGGCATACTGCACCCAAATCAGGAATGCACGAACACCGACCAGGTATACCAAAAAGATACCGGCCAAAACCAGTGAAATTCGATAGAACCAATCCCGCATCAAGACATAACCACATCAAACTGTTCAACAAAGTACCCGCTTTCCGCCTGAAAACGAATACCTTTTCCCAAAAACATCTCTAATTCCGCTACACGCGTTGAAGCCTCATCCAAAATATAAGCGACGACGGATTCCGCGGCAATCACCCGATATTTTTCTGCATCAAACTGCTTGGCCATACGGGTGATTTCACGGAAAATCTCAAAAGAAACCGTTTCCGCCGTCTTGACCGATCCTCGTCCATGACAGACAGCACAGGGTTCACACAAAGTACGCTCAAGACTTTCTCGAGTTCTTTTCCGGGTCATCTCAATCAATCCGAGTGAAGAGATCTCACTGATAGACGTTTTGACCCGATCCTTCGACAACTCTTTTTGCAAAGAGGCATACACCGCTTTTTTGTGCTCGCTGGAATCCATGTCGATCAAATCCAAAATGATAATGCCGCCGAGATTCCTTAAACGCAGCTGGCGTGCAATCGCCTGGGTCGCTTCAAGGTTGGTTCTGAAAATCGTCTCTTCCAGGTTTTTATGACCGACAAACCCGCCGGTGTTCACATCGATGGTGGTCATGGCTTCGGTCTGATCAATCACCAGATACCCCCCCGATTTCAAAGAAACCCGGTTATCGAGCGCCTGTTGAATTTCATCTTCGATATTGTATAGATCGAAAATCGGCCGCTCTCCCTGATAGTGACCGAGTTTTTCAGTCAATTCCATGACATAGGAATCGGAAAATTCTTTCATCTTCTTGAAAGTTTCCAGAGAATCCACCCGAATCTTCTCAATCCGGTCGACCGGAATATCCCGCAGAATATGCAAAAACAATGGCAAGTCTTCATAAAGCAGACCGGACACTCTGACTTTTTTGGCCTTCTCCTGAATCACCGCCCACAGTTTTTTCAGGTAAAGTAAATCCGCACGAATCTCATGAAAGCTGGCCCCTTCAGCGACGGTTCTAACAATAAATCCACCTTCCGTTTCATGCGTTTCGGGCATGGATTTGATCAGTTCACGCAGCCGTTCCCTTTCTTCGGCATCTTCTATTTTTTGCGACACCCCGACCATTTTTTCATCCGGCATATAGACCAACATTCGCGATGGGATGGTGACATGCATCGTCAAGCGCGCACCTTTCGAACTGATCGGATCTTTGACGACCTGTACCATCACCTTTTGGCCAGCATGCAGAAACTTGGTGATATCTTCACACTCTTCGTCGACCACTTTCCCAATCGCACTGGGGCAGACATCGGAAACATGTAAAAAAGCGGTTCTTTCCAGGCCAATATTGACAAATGCCGCCTGCATTCCCGGCAATACCCGATCCACCTTACCGATATAAATATTGCCGACCAATCCTTTTTTATTGGCCCGCTCAATCCACACCTCTTGAAGGACACCGTTTTCGACCCAGGCAACCCGAGTCTCGGAGGGTGTCACATTGACCAATATTTTTTCTTCGTTTGACATAGTTTTTGTGTCTTTTAAGCTTTATAAAAATCTGATTCGATCAACAGTTGATCCAATTCGAACAACGGTAGCCCCATGACTGCGGAATAACTGCCTTCAATCTTATCGATAAATCGTGCAGCGATTCCTTGAATCCCATAGGCACCCGCCTTGTCGGCCGGCTCTCCCGTCGCCCAATAATCTTCTATTTCAGTGGTCGTCAGGTCTCTAAAAGTAACCCTCGTCTCATTCATCCTGGAAAAGACCGCTCCGTCATGCATCAGCGCAACGGCGGAATAAACCGAATGGGTACTGCCGGAAAGCTGATTTAACATCCGAAAAGCATCCGCCTGACTTCGAGGTTTGCCAAACACCTTGCCTTGAGACAGCACCATCGTGTCCCCTCCAATGACCCAAATTTGA
>JAWVWZ010000098.1:0-5911 GCA_033723505.1 Hydrogenovibrio sp. | reverse complement strand
CGGACGGCAATGATCGAAAGCTCCCGACTGAACTCGACAAACCCTTCCAGAATCAACTCTCGATTGCCGATTTCATTCCAGGCCTGTTCGATCTGGGAAACTTCCTTGATGACAAACTGACCTTTACCGTCATAGCCTTCGGTGGTGGTTTTCAGCACCGCAGGCAATCCGATCTCTTCAACCGCCAATTTGAGATTTTCCAAAGAATCGACCAGTTGATAAGGCGCGCAAGGAATGCCTAACTGATCGAACATCCCCTTTTCACGACCACGGTGCTGGGAAACATAAAGCGACTTTTCACCGGGGTATACCGGCGTCTGTTTGGCAATTTCACGCACCTGATCAACCGAAGTATTTTCACTTTCATAGGTAACCACATCAGCGAAACGCGTCAAAGCTTCGACGGAATCGGCTTCGTCAGACTGCTCAAACATATGGCCCAACAAGGCGGAAGGTTCGTCTTTGCTCAGACCGTAAAATCCAAACTTTTGACCTAAAGGGTATCCGGCAATCGCCAGCATTCGACCCAGCTGCCCGGCACCCAACACACCGATTTTCTTCGTTACGGGGGTCATTGTTTCTCCTTAAAACAAAAAAGCCACTTTAAAGCGGCTTATTTTACTCTAAAGTGGCGATAAACCGAAGTCGGAAACTTCGACCTTAGACGCGAGGGTCCGGATTGCTTAAAACAAAATCGGTTTGTTCTTTTCTGAAGGCTTTCACCGCCGCACGGATCTCGGGAAGTTCTCCGCCAACAATTTGCGCAGCAAGAATACCGGCATTTTTTGCGCCCGCTTCACCGATCGCCAGGGTTCCAACCGGAATACCGCCCGGCATTTGCACGATCGACAACAAGGAGTCCTGACCACTTAAAGCTCTGGATTGAACCGGCACACCCAAAACAGGTACGACCGTTTTCGCCGCGACCATTCCTGGCAAATGCGCTGCGCCGCCAGCACCGGCGATAATGACTTTCAGACCGCGTTCTTCCGCCTGGTCGGCATACTCGAACATCAAATCCGGCGTGCGATGTGCGGAAACGACCTTCACTTCATAAGGCACTTTAAACAGTTCCAACATATCAACCGCTTGTTGCATTGTCGGCCAATCGGATTTTGACCCCATGATCACGCCCACCAAAGGATGGTCAGAATGTGTTACGACTGTGTTTTCGGACGACATATCTCTCGTACCTATTTAAGAAAAAGCGGCAAATTTTACAGGACTTTACGAAAAATGCAAGCATTAAGCACGTTAAGTAGTTGTATCTGCTCGATTAATTGGTATTTGTCATTCAATTGACGGCGACATTGACCACTTCAAATGATGAAGAAGCCTGGCCGTCAGACCGTGAATCTATCACAAAATACTGGTTGCCGCCTGCGGATTTGGCGCCTTTTTTCGCTTTGGTCGCCACGGATGACAATTTTTGAGTATGTTCGAAAATCCCCGGATAGACCAAAAGCACGCCCAAAGACAAACTCATGATCGGATAAAAGGTTTTTTGCCCTTCGCGGTTCACCTCATAAATGCCGCCGCGCTCACGGTCTTCCTGAGTGTAGAATTTCTGCGCCGTCTGCTGAAAATCTTTCAGAATCAATTCGCATATTTGTGTCGGATCTTCTTTGGTGACAATCACGAAGTCATCTCCACCGACATGACCGATAAACCCCTCTCTGCCGGACATGGCCTCTTCCAGCACCTGAGCGATCGCGGAAATCACCTGATCTCCCTGCTCGAAACTGTAAAAATCGTTATAGGGTTTGAAGTTATCGACATCGACATAAATGACGGTAAAGGCGATTTTCCGGTCCAGGCACTCCTGAATCCGGTTCTGAATCGGTACGTTCCCCGGCAAACCGGACAAAGGATTGGCATACTGCGCGCTGCGCACCTTCAAGTCGGTCATGACTTTCAACAGGTCCATGAAGGTTCCGCAACCGATATAGCGCCCTCTCTCGGTGATGATAAATGCCCCGCGTTCATGCACGCCCTTTTCGGTGATGTCGCGACTGGCATCGACCAAAGGGGTATTGACGTCATAAATCAACGGCGTTTTATCCATAAATTTCTGCACTTCTTTTCTCAAGTGCAAGTCCCGGCCGAACTTGCTGGCGAGTAAATCCATCAAATCCCGACGCCAGACAATGCCTTGCGCCATGCCGTTTTTGACGATGGGCACAAATTCGATACGAGGTTCATCGAGTAAAAATTCCGCCATATCCTGCACACTGGTTGACGGTTCCATCACTTTGTAGGTTCGACTCAATAACTGGACCGTTTCAGCCGGGTCACTTAGTTTTTCAATGCTGTCCGGCCAATGATAATTCAAAGACAAGGCCGGAAGCGGCGATGGTTTTTTCAGCAAATAGCCTTGAACGAAATCGACCCCAAGCTTTTCCAGCAGTTTCAATTCCTGTTCGGTCTCCACTCCCTCGGCAATGATTTTGGTGCCCAACCCCTTGGCCAAGGTCAGGATTGTCTCCATAAAACGGTATTTGTCGGCATTACTGTCGATATCGGAAATAAAGTGCTTATCGATCTTGACGTATTCCGGCTTGACCTCTGACCAGAGCTTCAATCCGTTATAGCCAGATCCCAGGTCGTCGATGGCCACACGAAACCCCATCTTCCGATAGTGATTGATGGCCTTGAGAAACATATCGCAATCATCGACCGGCTGAAGCTCAGTAATCTCGATTACCACCTGGCTTAAATCCAAGTCGCTGTCGGCCAGATATTCCAGCGTTCTGCCGGTCTGATGTTTTTTATTTAAAAGAGTGCTGACGGTTACGTTGATGAACAGCTTGGCTTTATTCTGATGAAAGCTTTCTGCGGAAACGAAGTTGTTGATCGCGACATTGCGCGCCATCACATCCAGTTCCAACAGACAATCGTAATCCGAAGCCAGACTGAAAAGATTAATAGGAGAGTACAGCTGGGAGTTTTCCGGCCCTCGAGTCAGGGACTCGAAAGCATAGATGGATCGTTCTTTCAGATTGACGATGGGTTGAAAATGCGTCTGAATGGACTCGTTGTCGAAGATATGCAACAACTCTTTGCCCAGAGGACTGGCACTTAATTTCTGACGAACGTCATCACATAAAGCGATATCTTTCATAAGCCCCTCTGTTCAATCTACCGTTAGCAAAGGTGCCTGATTTTATCGCCGAGGTGTTACGAAAAAATGACAGCGAGATGACATTTCAATGCATTCTCTCGCCTTAACCTCAAAAACTTGCGGTTTCTGCTTCGGAAAAATTTGCATATTGTGTGATTTTTCAAGACAATACACGCATAGCGCCGATTTGAACAATCAGCTTGCGGGCGCATTAATAAGTACGGCTAAAGCGAGGAACCTTTAATAGACGCATTCCCGCCTTGATTTCCGTACCTCAATTTTTTAAAAAACACCATTTGAGGACATTATCATGACAACAACAGTATTTACTTCAGAGTCGGTTTCCGAAGGCCACCCAGATAAAATCGCCGATCAAATCTCCGACGCGATGCTTGATGCCATCCTAAAACAAGACCCGCGAGCTCGCGTGGCTTGCGAAACTTTCGTCAAGACCGGCATGGTCTTGCTGGGTGGCGAGATCACCACCGAAGCCTGGGTCGACCAGGAAGAGTTGGTGCGCCAGGTCGTCAATGATATCGGCTACAACCACGGCGACCTCGGATTCGACGGTTCAACCTGTGCGGTTTTGAGTTCAATCGGAAAACAATCCCCTGAAATCGCGATGGGGGTCGACGATTCGGCAGAACACGAACAAGGCGCCGGAGATCAGGGGCTGATGTTTGGTTACGCCTCCAACGAAACCGACGTGTTGATGCCGGCACCGATTTTCTATGCACACCGTTTGATGGAAAAGCAGGCTCACCTGCGCAAGAATGGTGTTTTGGGTTGGTTACGTCCCGATGCCAAGAGTCAGGTGACGCTACGCTATGAAGACGGCAAGCCGGTGGCGATCGATGCGGTTGTCATCTCCACCCAGCATGATCCGGAAATCAACAATAAGGATCTGCATGAAGCGGTGATGGATGAAATCATCAAGCCGGTTTTGCCGTCTGAATGGTTACATGCGGGTACGCAATACCACATTAACCCGACCGGGCGTTTCGTCATCGGTGGTCCGGTCGGCGATGCCGGCTTGACCGGCCGTAAGATCATCGTCGATACCTATGGCGGCATGGCTCGCCATGGTGGCGGCGCTTTCTCCGGAAAAGATCCTTCGAAAGTGGATCGTTCCGCCGCCTATGCCGGCCGTTATGTGGCGAAAAACATCGTCGCTGCCGGTTTGGCCGACAAGTGCGAGATTCAGGTCTCCTACGCGATCGGGGTGGCAGAACCTACCTCAATCAGCATCGAAACTTTCGGCACTGAAAAGGTTGCTGTCGACCTGATCGAAAAACTGGTTCGCGAACATTTCGATCTGCGCCCGAAAGGTCTGATCGCGATGCTGGATCTGTATCGTCCGATCTACCAAAAAACGGCGTCCTATGGTCACTTCGGCCGTGAATTGCCGGAATTCACCTGGGAAAAAACCGACAAAGCCGAAATCCTGAGATCGGATGCGGGACTTTAAGCAAAGCATTACCTTATAACTTTCAAATAAAAATCCACCCCTGCCTGGTGGATTTTTAAAAAGAGCGAATTATGAAATCTCAACAGCAATACCCTCAAAAACTCAGTTTGGAATTTTTTCCTCCCAGAACGCCTGCAGGAATGGAAAAACTGCATACCGTCATCCAGGAGCTCGGCGAACTGAAGCCGGAGTATATGTCTGTAACCTATGGTGCCGGCGGAACCACCCAGGAAAAAACGCTGGAAACTGTCAGCTATATTCAGCAAAACACGCAGAATGAAGCCGCTCCCCACCTAACCTGTATCGGGGCCACGGCAGAAAGCGTGCTGGAACTGCTCGACACCTACGAGCAGCTTGGCATCAAACGCATCGTCGCGCTACGCGGCGATTTGCCTTCCGGCATGATGGACCCGGGCGAATTCAAATATGCCAGCGACCTGATCGCGTTTATCAAACGTGAACGCGGTGACACCTTTCACCTGGAAGTTGCGGCCTACCCGGAAACCCACCCGCAGTCACGCAACTGCGAGATCGGCATCCAGTGGTTCAAACACAAGGTCGATCAGGGCGCGGATTCGGCCATTACCCAATATTTTTACAATGTCGACAGTTACCTGTATTTCATCGATAACTGCGAACGCCATGGCATCGATTTACCGATTGTGCCAGGCATTATGCCGATCACCAATTACGAAAATCTGGTGCGTTTTTCCGAAGGCTGCGGCGCGGAAATTCCACGCTGGTTGAAATGTCGTCTGGAAAGTTTCGAAGACGACCAGGCAAGCCTTCGCGCCTTCGGCCAGGAAGTGGTTACCGATTTGGCACAACGCCTGTTAGATGCCGGCGCACCGGGGATTCATTTCTACAGCATGAACCAGACTCAGCCGACATTGGACATTGCCAAGGCGCTGACGTTCAAATAACGTCGAGCTTGAAACCTCATGAGAATCTCCCGGTTTTACCTCCCCGAAGACTATCAGGTCGGCCAGGTCTTGCCGCTCAGCAAGGAGCAGGTGCACTACGCCCTGACCGTTCTGCGCATGAAAGATCAGCGACCGATCGAATTGTTCGACGGTCAGGGAAATCAGGCGCAAGCCACACTACTGGTCAATGGACGACGGGCGGCGGAAGTGCGAATCGACGCCGTTTCTTCTCCTGTTACCGAATCGCCATTGAAAACGATTCTGTTGCAGGGGATTTCCAAGGGCGACCGGATGGATTACAGCATCCAGAAGTGCGTCGAACTCGGTATCACCGAGATCCAGCCGCTATTTACCGAGAATTGCGACGTCAAGCTTGCCGGAGATAAACTCGATAAGAGG
>JAWVWZ010000097.1:0-5960 GCA_033723505.1 Hydrogenovibrio sp. | reverse complement strand
GGTAACATCGCCACGGCCGAAGCGGCACTGGACCTTTTAGAGGCCGGTGCGGATGCGGTGAAAGTGGGGATTGGTCCAGGCTCGATTTGTACAACACGTATCGTTTCTGGTGTCGGCGTGCCTCAGTTGAGTGCCATTTCTAATGTCGCCAAGGCGTTGAAAGGCAGCGGAATTCCATTGATCGCGGACGGTGGGATTCGTTTTTCCGGAGATGTCGCCAAGGCATTGGTTGCCGGTGCTTCTTCGGTGATGCTGGGCAGTATGTTCGCCGGTACGGAAGAGTCTCCAGGTGAGGTTGAGTATTATCAGGGGCGAGCTTACAAATCTTATCGTGGAATGGGGTCGCTGGGTGCAATGTCGCAGAAGCAAGGTTCGTCAGATCGTTACTTCCAATCTTCTAATGCCGCGGATAAGCTGGTTCCGGAAGGAATTGAAGGGCGTGTTGCCTATAAGGGGCCTTTGGCTCCGATTATTCACCAGTTAGTCGGCGGAATTCGCTCGAGCATGGGGTATACCGGCTGTAAGGATATTGAAGAGTTTAATAGCAAGCCGCAGTTTGTCCGTGTGACGGGTGCCGGCATGACGGAAAGTCATGTTCATGACGTTGCGATCACCAAGGAAGCACCGAACTACCGTGTTTAACCGTTAGCCGGATATTAACGAAAAACACCCTGTTTAATTTCTTAAGCAGGGTGTTTTTGTTTTCTGCTTAAGCGAAAGCAATCCGCATCAGGCGGTTTATTTGAAACTTGTTTCTTTGAAAAAGATTTAAGCAATCATTCTGAAACAGATAAAAGTGTAAATGGAATCATCATATGACCGAGCAAAATATTCATCAGCATCGAATTTTAATTTTAGATTTCGGTTCGCAATATACGCAATTGATCGCGAGACGAGTACGTGAAATCGGCGTTTATTGTGAAGTGGAACCTTGGGATATCGATGCGCAGGATGTTGCCGCTTTCGGAGCGAAAGGAATTATCCTTTCCGGTGGACCGGAAACTGTCATTGGCGACGATGCGCCAGTCGCACCGGAAATCGTTTTCGAATTGGGCGTGCCGGTACTGGGCATTTGCTACGGTATGCAAACCATGGCGGAGCAACTGGGCGGAAAGGTGATTCATGCCGATGAGCACGAGTACGGTTATGCCCAGGTGAGAGCGAGAGGCCATACCGAGTTGTTGAAAGATATTGAAGACCATGTAACGCCGGAAGGCTATGGCATGCTGGATGTTTGGATGTCTCACGGCGATCGCGTGGATGCAATGCCGGACGGCTTTAAATTGATGGCTTCTACCGATAACTGTCCGATTGCGGGGATGGCAAACGAAGAAAAGCATTTCTATGGCATTCAGTTTCACCCGGAAGTGACGCATACCAAGCAGGGCGCGAGAATGCTGGAGCGTTTCGTGGTCGACTTATGCGGCTGTGAAAAATTATGGACAACCTCCAATATCATCGAAGACAGTGTTGCTCGTATTCGCGAACAGGTCGGAGAAGACGAGGTTTTGCTTGGATTATCCGGTGGGGTGGATTCTTCCGTCGTCGCAGCCTTATTGCATAAGGCCATCGGCGAACAGTTGACTTGTGTTTTTGTCGATCACGGTTTGCTGCGTCATCAGGAAGGCGATCAGGTAATGGCTATGTTTGCCGAAAACATGGGAATCAAGGTCATTCGTGTTGACGCGGAAGAGTACTTCATGGACAAGCTGGCGGGAGAAGCAGATCCCGAGGCGAAGCGAAAAATCATCGGCCATGCTTTTATCGAAATGTTCGATCAGGAATCCGCTAAATTGACATCGGTGAAATGGTTGGCGCAGGGAACGATTTATCCGGATGTGATCGAGTCGGCCGGTTCCAAAACCGGGAAAGCGAAAGTCATTAAGTCCCATCATAATGTGGGAGGCTTGCCGGAAGACATGAAACTGGAGCTGCTGGAGCCTTTGAGAGAGCTGTTCAAAGATGAAGTCAGAAAATTAGGGGTTGCACTCGGATTGCCGCATGATATGGTCTATCGCCATCCGTTCCCGGGACCTGGGCTGGGGGTGCGTATTCTGGGAGAAGTCAAAAAAGAGTATGCCGATATTTTAAGATTGGCGGATCATATCTTTATCGAGGAACTGAGAGCGGCAGGCCTTTACGAAAAAACCTCTCAGGCATTTACCGTCTTTTTGCCGGTCAAATCGGTCGGGGTTGTCGGCGATGCGAGACGTTATGACTATGTCGTTGCGTTGCGGGCTGTCGAGACCATTGATTTCATGACGGCAAGATGGGCGCATCTACCTTATGAATTTCTGGAGAAGGTCTCCAACCGGATTATCAACGAAATCCCTCGTATCACACGAGTGACCTATGATATTTCCAGTAAACCGCCCGCAACTATCGAGTGGGAATAATCTAGAAGGATGTCTTGAGGCATCCTTTTTTGTATCGAGCAGGCAATGATGGACGCGGCACTGACAACCATGGAAGAGAAAGATCGATTCTGGATGCGACATGCCCTGTCTTTGGCAAAGAAGGCGGAAAGCGAAGGAGAGGTGCCGGTTGGCGCTGTGTTGGTGGCAAACGATCGCATGATCGCGGAAGGCTGGAATCAGACGATTCAGCAAAACGATCCGACCGCACATGCGGAAGTCGTCGCTTTAAGAAAAGCCGGCCAGGCATTGCAGAATTACCGTTTGCCGGGCCTGACCTTGTATGTCACGTTAGAACCTTGCCCAATGTGTGCAGGGGCGTTGGTTCACAGTCGTATCGAACGATTGGTGGTGGCGACCAAAGATCCAAGGACAGGGGCGGCCGGAAGTTTGATGAACCTGGTCTCGCATGAGGGATTGAATCATCAGATCGAAACGCAGTTCGGGGTGTTGGAAATGGAAGCCAGCGAATTGCTGACACAGTTCTTCCGCCGAAAGCGTGCGCAAGCCAAAATGAAAAGGGCAGGAAGTGACGAGCAAAGCTAACAAACACTTGCCTCTTGCGAGAATAAATGCGAGTATTAGATCATATTAATTATTTTAATATTGATGTAGACCAAATTGATAAAGCGAGGCAGAATCGCCAGCTTGATGACAGATTATGAGATATGCAGAAGAGCGTTGATCCAGCCGAAGGCATAACCACCTATAAGATTTTGCCGGGTGAATTCTATGTCACTCGAGAAAATGAACGTATCGAAACGGTACTGGGGTCGTGTATCTCGGCTTGTGTCAGAGATCCGGTGACAGGCGTCGGCGGAATGAATCATTTTATGTTGCCTATGGATAAAAACCTGGCGGGGGCTTCCGAATTATCGGATGCAAATCGTTACGGCAACTATGCGATGGAAAATCTGGTGAATGCTTTGTTGAATCATGGTGCCAGGCGCGAACGCCTGGAGTTCAAGCTGTTCGGCGGCGGACGGATCATGAGCTCCCAAACCAATATTGGTTGGTACAACATTGGCTTTGCGTTTGACTATATCTATACGGAAGGGTTTAAAATCGTCTCGCAGGATATCGGGGATATTTATCCGCGAAAGGTATTGTATTATCCTAATACGGGGCGAGTGAGAGTCAGGCGCTTGAATGCGATGCATAACCAGAGTCTGGCCGCTGAAGAAAATCGTTATATTAACAATATTGGGTCGAAGCCTGTTGAAGGTGATGTGGAACTGTTCTAAGGAAGATAATTATGGATATGATGGAAACTTTTCGCCAAACTTATTTAGAAGAAAGCTTTGAAGGTTTGGATGTCATGGAGGCGGGCTTGCTTGCTTTGCCGCCGGGAGAGCCTGACAACGAAAAGATCAATGAAATTTTCCGTGCCGCTCACTCCATTAAAGGGGGAAGTGGCACTTTCGGTTTTACAGAGATCATCGATTTCACTCATGTATTGGAAACCCTGTTGGATGAAATGCGTGACGGACGCAGAAACGTCACCCAGGAAGCCAATGATGTGATGCTGCAGGCAGTTGATGTTTTGCGGGATATGATGACCCGCTTGCAGAATCACGAAGCCATTGACGAAGAGAGAGCCTCAGAGGTTCAGGCAGAACTGGAAAGAATTCTCGGCAATGAAAGCGCACCGATCGAAGCGGCAGCCGATGAAGTTGTGATAGAGGACGCTGCGCCGGTTTCGGGAGATTGGACGATCGAACTGATTCCTGAAAAGGAATTACTGCAAACCGGGAACGAACCCATCCGTATTTTCCGAGAACTGGAGTCGCTCGGTACTTTAACCGCAGTGGTGGATGATTCCGCATTGCCGAACGTCGATGACTTCAATCCTGAAGATCTGTATCTCAAATGGACACTGACCTTGTCGGGCGAGGGAATCGAAGAAGATGATATTAAAGAGGTCTTTGAATGGATCGATGGCGATGGTGCAGAAATCAAATATATCGCGCCGGAATCTTCTGCTATAGAAGCCACTCCGGAACCGGAACAGCCTGTCGCCAAAGAAGTGGCCGAGCCGACTGCTAAGGCAACGGAAGCCCCTGTCTCGGCTGCTAAGCCTGAGAAAAAACCTGCTGCGGCCGCTGCCAAAGCCGCACCGAAGCAAGACAGCTCGATTCGTGTCGACCTGAGCAAGATCGACCAAATGGTCAACCTGGTCGGAGAGTTGGTGATTACCCAGTCGATGCTGAGTCAGTTTGGTGAACAGGCCGAACAGGGCGGCGACAGCATGGAGTGGGTCGACAAACTTAAAGAAGGGTTGACGCATCTGGAAAGACACACTCGTGACCTGCAAGAAAGTGTGATGAATATCCGTATGTTGCCGGTCAGTTTCGCATTCAACCGCATGCCACGCATTGTTCACGATGTGAGTCAGAAGCTTGGCAAGTCAATCGACCTGGTGATGGAGGGCGAAGGCACGGAATTGGATAAGACCATGCTGGAAGCTTTGACCGATCCATTGGTTCATATTGTTCGAAATTCGATCGATCACGGTATTGAGGCGCCGGAAGTGCGCGAAGCGGCAGGCAAACCTGCAACAGGCACCGTGAAGATGGCCGCTTTCCACCAAGGTGGCAATATTCTGATTCAAATTACCGATGACGGAGCCGGGATCAATGCGGACAAGGTCTATCAAAAAGCGCTGGAAAAAGGTGTCATTGAAGAAGGCGTCCATCTTTCCGAACAAGAAATTGTCGATTTGATTTTCCATCCGGGCTTCTCTACGGCCGATGTGGTCAGTGATATTTCCGGTCGTGGTGTCGGAATGGATGTGGTGCGCAGAAATATCCGCGGACTGGGAGGATCGGTGGAAGTCAAAACCGAACTTGGCAAAGGCAGCGTTTTTACAATTCGATTGCCGCTGACATTGGCGATTCTGGATGGGCAATTGGCTAAGGTCGGCTCTGAAACCTATGTCTTCCCGCTCGTTTCGATTGTTGAGTCTATTCAAGTGGATAAATCTCTGGTGAAAGGCATTGCCGGTCAGGCCGAGTTGTACAAGCTTCGCGATAACTATATTCCAGTGATTCGTCTACACGAAAGACTGGGTATTGATGACGCCCGAACCGATTTGGAAGAAGGGTTGCTCGTAGTGGTTGAGGATAACGGTGAACGGGCCGGTATCTTCGTTGACGATTTGCTGGGGCAGCAACAGGTGGTCATCAAGTCGTTGGAAAGCAACTTTATGAAAGTTAACAGCATTGCCGGCGCAACCATCCTGGGGGATGGTACCGTCTCGTTGATTTTAGATATTTCGGAAGCATTAACCTCTCATCGAGGAAACGGCTTTCAAAATTCCGCCGCCTAATTTGTAGAAACAGGAATAAAGAACCATATGTCGTACGCATTAGGCGCAAAAGAAGTTCAAGAAACCATTATGATTTTGAACCTGTCGGTTGCTCAAATAGAGCTTTCGATTACCGATGGGGATAATTCGGTCAATACCCTGATCGACTCGTTTACCTATATGAGCAGCCATATCGAAGGCATTGAAGAGTCCAGTCGTTTGATTGCAGAAATGTCTGG
>JAWVWZ010000096.1:0-6078 GCA_033723505.1 Hydrogenovibrio sp. | reverse complement strand
CTGATCTATGTGCAACTGCTTCGCCACGGATTGCGCGGTGACTTTATTATCGCCGGTCAACATGACCACTCGAATCCCTTGATCATGCAACGCCTCAATCGCAGCTTGACTATCCTGCTTGATCGGGTCGGCCACTGCAATAAAGCCTGACAAGGCACCCTCCATCGCCACCCACATAATCGTATGTCCTTCCGACCGATGTTTGGAAGCGGCCGATTCCAGAGGCGACACGTCAACCTTCAGACTTTCCATCAACTTTAAATTGCCGACTGACAAGGCCTTTCCGGCAATTCGGCCTTGCACCCCTTGCCCGGGAGTCGATTGAAATGCCATGACCGATTGCATGGGTTGCTGTTTGACCGCTTCCACCACCGCATTGGCCAAAGGATGTTCACTTTGTCTTTCCAGGCTGGCCACCCATGCCAACCACTCGTCCGGCTCCTGTTTTCCAAGCACCTGATAATCAACCACCCGGGGTTTTCCCTCGGTTAAGGTACCGGTTTTATCCACCACCAGCAAATCCACCTTTTCCATGACTTCCAAAGCTTCGGCGTGTTTGATCAGCACACCATACTCCGCACCCTTTCCGGTGGAAACCATAATGGAAATCGGCGTTGCCAATCCCAGCGCACAAGGACAAGCGATCATCAACACGGACACGGCACTGACCAAACCAAATGCCAGGCTGGGTTCCGGCCCCCAGCCCCACCACACAATAAAAGTGAACACCGCGACCAAAACCACAATCGGTACAAAATAACTCGACACCCAGTCGGCCAGCTTTTGGATCGGTGCCTTAGACCTTTGAGCAGACGCAACCATCTCAACGATTCGCGCCAGCAAAGTATCCCGCCCGACTTTCTCGGCGCGCATCAGAAAGCTGCCGTTACCGTTCACAGTGGCGCCGATAACGGTCGCATCAACCTGTTTGGACACGGGAATCGGTTCCCCGGTCACCATCGATTCATCCACATAACTGCTGCCGTCAACCACCACACCGTCGACCGGCACTTTTTCTCCAGGCTTGACTCTTAAACGGTCTCCCACTTTGACTGCCTCCAAGGAGATTTTATGCTCCGAGCCGTCTGCTTCGACCCGCCATGTAGAGTGAGGTGCCAGCTGTAAGAGTTTTTCAATTGCCGAATTGGTCTGACTTCTGGCGCGAAGCTCCAGTACCTGACCCAAGAGTACCAAGGTGGTGATGACAGCCGAAGCCTCAAAGTAGACCGCAACCGTACCGGAAGCCGATCTCATTTCGATGGGGAAAATACCGGGAAATAACAGTGCGACCATACTGTAAGTCCAGGCGGTGGCAACTCCCAGTGCAATCAGCGTGAACATATTCAGGTTCCATGTCTGGATCGATTGCCACCCTCTGACAAAGAAAGGCCAACCCCCCCATAACACCACCGGGGTCGCCAACAGGCATTCCAGCCAATAGACCGTGGACGTCCCCATGCTTTTCGGCATCATTCCCGGAAAAAACTCCGACCCCATCGCCAGCAGAAATAACGGCAGCGTCAGCACGGCACTTCCCCAAAACCGTCGCGACATATCATGCAATTCATCATTCTCACCCTGGGTGTCGGACATCACTGGCACTAAAGGCTCCAATGCCATACCGCACTTAGGACAAGTGCCAGGATGGTCTTGAATGATTTCCGGGTGCATCGGGCAAGTGTAACGGGTGGCTTTATCCGGAGCGGAAGCCCCTCTTGACGATAAACGATAACGGTCTGGATCGGAAAGATACTGCCGTAAACAATGGTCGCTGCAGAAAAAATGCGAACCGGATGCATCCTCTGCCCGATATTGCGAATCGGTCGACACCTGCATGCCGCAAACAGGGTCTTTCACTTGATGAAATTCACTCATGACAGCGCTCCTTACCCGTCATTTGACGGCATCGCGAAAGAAAGATCCCATGCTACTCCAGCAGCGTTTGTTTACGCTCCTCGAACTCTTCTTTGGAAATCTCCCCTCTTGCATAGCGTTTTTCCAGAATGTCCAACGGAGATTCCCGCTCGGATTCATGACGCTCGGCTTTGGAAGTCACCACCTTATACAAAACGAAGACCACAATCAGAAAAAACACCCAAAACAGCCACATACCCGCGCCCATGGCATGCCACATAGAATAGCCGTAACCATTAGTCATAAGACACCTCCGATTGACAGTGTTAAGTGATGTTGAGTTCATCTTAGACCGATTGGCGAAAAATGCAAAGTCAGATAGGTTTAATCGAAAAGTGATTTAAAGAATCAAACAGTTAACTTCGATTGCCAAGCAGTGAGGACAGCGGGTTGGGAAACAGAATAGAATTTTTTTATTAAGAAAGTCGCCTGGTTACTTTGGTTTGGAAAAAACAGCCCAGACAACCACAAGAACAATCAGCAACAATAGCCCGATTTCGAGTAGCGCCCACACGATCAGTCATCGACCTTGACAATTTTGGTATGCTTGCCATCTTCCTTGATGAGGTTGAGTCCTTTACGGATTTTCTGATCGATTGAGTTCATATCATCGTAGACGACAACCTTGATAATGGCCGCATTCAACTCGACGTTTTTAATATCTTCATCACGGCTTTTCACTTTCAGTTTCTTACTGCGTACCGCACTTTGAATCTTCTGGATATATTCCGGCAGTTCGTGAACCGGGTAGCCTTCCGGCGGAATAATGGCGATTTCATCATCCTGAAGACGCATCACCTGCCATTTTTCATCGGTCATTTCCTGAATCATCTTCACCATCAATCGGATGATACTGTCACCCACCAGCCAGGAAATCTGTTTATTGTAGAATTCGAGATCCTGAATATCGAACACGATGAAATAACGCTTGGTCACTACGCCAGATAAAGAATCCGTCAGCATTTGCTCCAGTGTTTTCTGGAAGAACGAATAATCCGGTAACCCCGTCAGGAAATCCCGGTTCATGCTCTGTTCGATTTCCACCACTTCCTGCTTCGCCTGATTTAGCTCTTCAGTGCCTTTTTCCACCAGCAGCGTTGTTTCGACAGATTCCGACTCAATCACCTTCAGTTGCAACATGGCCTCGGACAGGATGACTTCTATTGCCTCTTTGGTCTCGGCAATCGCCAAACTGCCCCTCATATCGCCAATCGAAGATTGATGCGTTCGAATCAAGTCGGCAAAATCAGAGATTTTGGATTTCAGGTCATTGGCGCGTTCGATAATCTGTGAGGTGGTACGATTGATGCCTAAAGAATCTTTGAAGTAGGCCTTCAAGACGTAGGTTTCATAAAGCTTGTTGTAGGATTCTTCGGAGATCGGCTTCCCGGTGGAGAGGAGGGATTTCATACGAGAGATAAACGTCTTGTTATCTCCCCTGAAATAAAGAAACCAAATACTCAGAGTCACTGGCGTCGGCGTAATATTTTCCTTCGTCAGATACTCTAAAACTTTTCGGGCAACGACATGCTCATTCATACTTTCTCTCCGTAGCGCGCAATCATATTACTAATCCCTTGCTCAGCACAAGTGATTTATTGTGGTTTTAGTGCGCTTAACAACTTTTGATGAATACCGCCGAAACTGCCATTCGACATAATCACCACTTGATCCTGTGGCTGCAAATCTTCGATCAAGCTTGCCAATAAGGCGTCATACTGATTGAACACTTTGACAGGAGGCTTGAATGTCTCAACCGGGAGTTGCCAGTCCCAATGAGCATCAATATAGGCATAAACCGCATCGGCATCGTCGAATGCCTGCGGCAAAGAATGTTGGTGAATTCCCATCCTCATTGTGTTTGAACGCGGTTCAAACACCGCCACGATTCTTCCCGAATCGTGGCGACCTCCTCTTTTAGCGTCTCTTATCTCTAATTGTTTACGGACGCCTGATAGTGTTGTTTTTATCGCCGTGGGATGGTGCGCGAAATCATCGTAAATCACGATGTCGTTCACTCGCCCGACTTCCATCATTCTACGTTGAACGCCTTTGAAATGCGACAAAGCTTCTAGTGCCACTTCGATCGGCACCCCGCAATGTCGAGCAGCCGCCAAGGCGCTCAAACCATTACGAACCGAATGCATTCCTGTCATGGACCAGTCAACCTGACCTTTTAACTGTCCTTTTTCATAGACTTCAAATCGAGTACCGTCTTCCGATAGAAGTTGATAAGACCATCCAGAAAGGTTATCGGCTGCGCCTTGTGTTTCTTTAGGCGTCCAGCATCCCATATCGATCACCGTATCCAGGTTGGCGTCATCAGATGGACAAATAATCAAACCGTTTCCGGGCACCGTCCGCACCAAATGATGGAACTGCTTCTGAATCGCCGCCAAATCCTCGAAAATATCGGCATGGTCAAATTCTAAATTATTTAGTACACAGGTTCTAGGATGATAATGCACGAATTTCGAACGTTTATCAAAAAATGCCGTGTCATATTCATCCGCTTCGACCACAAAAAAAGGCGACGCCCCCAGCCTGGCAGAAACCCCGAAGTTTTCAGGCACGCCCCCAATCAGGAACCCGGGGTTCAACTGGGCATACTCCAAAATCCAGGCCACCATTGAAGCGGTCGTGGTTTTACCATGGGTTCCGGCAACGGCGACCACCCAGCGGTCCTGCAGGATATTTTCCGCTAACCATTGTGGGCCAGACGTATAGACTTGCTGCGCATTAAGCGTTTGCTCGACCAGGTCATGTCCTCGACTCAACGCATTACCGATCACCACGGTTTCCGGCGGTTCGTCGGAAAGAAACACATCATCTTCATAAGCGGTAACCGCAATACCGGCCTTTTCAAGTTGCGTACTCATCGGAGGATACACCGCATGGTCGGATCCGGAAACCTCGAATCCTTTTGCCTTTGCCAGCTGTGCAATGCCTCCCATAAAAGTGCCTGCAATTCCCAGAATATGAATTTTCAAACCTGATGTCTCCTCATTAAACGCCGTCTCAAGGCCAGAAACTTTGCTTGCTCAATTTCCGACAAGCCCTTAAACTTCTCTTATGCCCTATTTATACATCACCGAACTTGCCACTTTAACGGATTTTTGCCGAAAAATCGCTTCCTCTTCCCGCTGGATTGCGATCGATACCGAATTCGTTAGAACCGATACCTATTATCCGGAACTGAGTCTTATCCAGATTCAGGGAGAACAGGGCGACGCCGCCATTATCGATCCACTTAAAATAGAAAATCTGACACCGGTATGGGACATTCTGTCCAATCCGGAAATCACCAAGGTTTTCCACTCGGCAAGACAAGACCTGGAAGTATTGTATCAAGTTGCCGGGCAATTGCCCGTGTCAATTTTCGACACCCAAATCGCGGCTGTCTTTATGCGGCATGGCGATCTCGTCGGGCTGGCGCGGATCATTGAAGCCGAGCTTGACTTCCAGATGCCGAAAGACCAAACCCGTACCAACTGGCACCAACGCCCGTTAACGGATCAACAGCTGGAATATGCCATTGATGACGTCCGTTATCTCGCCCCTTTGTATGAAAAAATCCAACACACGCTTTCCGTTGAACAACTCTCAGTATTGGAGCAGGACTTTCAGGCATTGTTGAATGTCGATCTCTACCGGATCCAGCCGGAAACCGCCGGCGACAAAATCAAAGCGGCAAGGCATCTCTCGCCCAAATCCAAAGCCATCTGTTACCGACTGGCGGAATGGCGGGAAAGCTATGCACAGCAACACAATAAACCCAAAAAATGGACGCTTTCCGACGATGCTCTGATTGCCATCGCCAAACGGCCGCCTAAAACCGTTCAAGCCCTGTACAAGGTACCCAACATCAAACCTTCAAGCGTAAAGGCTTTCGGCGATCAATGGATCGAAATCATTGACGAGGTGTTTACCCACCCGGAAACCTGGCCGGAAAAAACCGCCAAGCCAGTTGTTCCCACGCCTCAAGAAGAAGTTTTGATCACCTTGGGCTATGCGTTATGTCAGCAAACTGCCATTGAATATGGGATTCAGCTCAACAATATTGCCAATAAACAGCAACTTTTAGCCATGATTCAATCCCCGCAGACCGATACCTTAAGCGGATGGCGCCACTACCTGATTGAACGCCCCTTCAGGCAACTGCTT